>JANMGZ010000101.1:0-17803 GCA_031374905.1 Dolichospermum sp. OTE_70_metabat_362_sub | reverse complement strand
TCTAAATAATCAGCCAGTGGTGCAAGTTGTAATGCGGCAGTATTAGCTAGAGAACTATCAGAATAACAGCCAAACATAACTTGTAAATTATGGGCTTTAGCTGTATGTACCATTCGCATAGCTTCAGTGATTCCCCCAGATTTCATTAATTTAATATTAATGCCATCTACATAATTAGCTAATTGGGGAATATCCGCACTGGTAAAGCAACTTTCATCTACAAAAATTGGTAACGGTGAATGTTTTTTTAACTGGGCTAAATTTGCTTCTTCACCTCTTACTAAAGGCTGTTCTACATACTTTATTCCTAAATCAGCTAACCAATTACACATCTTTATGGCATCGGTTAAACTCCAACCGCCGTTAGCATCAACAAACACATCTTTTCCTGCGGCTTCTTCCCGTACTGCTAAGAGCATTTTTTGATCTGCTTCTATTCCTGCTGTTGAACCTAATTTTACTTTCAATAATTGCACATCCATAAATTGTAACCAGTCTCGCGTCCTTGCCCTTGCACCTGCTGGGGAATTAATGCCAATTGTTACCGATGTTGGCACTATAGCATTTTTATCCAGTCCCCAAAGTTGCCACAATGGTAAATTCACGCGTTTACCCAACCAGTCATGTAAGGCCATATCCACAGCCGCTTTGACTGCGGACGGAATTTGCATTTGTTCTAATAGTGCCTCAATTTCCTGCCGTTGCCAAGGGCTATATTTTTGTAAATTATGTATTATTTGCTGCAAAATTTCTTGGATTTTCTCAGTAGATTGCCTATGGTTGCCGACACCAAAAGGAGATGCTTCTCCCCAACCTGCAATTCCTGCTTCGGTAATTTGTAACCAAATATTTGTTGTTTGTGCTGTTGTCCCGCGACTAATTGTGAGGGGAAATCGTTTGTTAACGGTAAAGGTTTGAAAGTTGATTTGCATAAATATATTAATTAGGGAATATGTATTTTACATGGAGTTGGAATTGTAAGCTACCTGATATTTTCCAGTCTTGTTAACCATTTATCGAAATGTTGACATTGGTTGCGTATTATATCCAAACCGATATCCATTGCAATTAAAGAACCATGTAACGGTTTATCATATCCAGCACAACATCTAATAATGCGTTTAGAAGGTGCTGTTTGCGGACTATTATTGATATGTTCAGGTGAAGGAAATGATTCACGTTCACTTTGTAGCTGTTCTACGGTACTTTGATCGAAGTATTCTAAAAAAGCTTGTGGATTACTATAAAGAAGTCCCTCAAATTCATGCACCAATAAATTAGGAATAAAATTTGGGATTCCAATATCTGCGCCCATTTGTTGTTCAAGATATTCAGCTTTCTCAAAAAGATTAGCTGTAGTGGGAATAGAACTTTTACCGGGAAAGTCTGCTGGTAGTCCATACATATCAAACATTGTAGTTACAAAAGCATTGCTATCATTATAAAATTTAAGCAATTGAGGTTTTATTTTTCCATAACTAACCACACCACCTTTACCTGTTGAACTAGTTTTTACCAGAATAGGTATAACATCTATGTTTTGGTTTTGTCGCAGAAAATGTTTGCATAGTAATTCTTTTACAAACGTTTCTTCAGTCTGTCCTTCTACAAAAATGTATAATCGGTATCTTTTAATCATCTTGAAGGTCTACCTCCAATAATGTTCTTTTTCCATAATTCTCCTAAAGTATAATCTTCTAACCATTCTTGTAAATCATCCTCATGCAATCTGCGAAGTAATGATTTACCATATTTTCTATCTACAACAATCACATCATTTGCACTAAATTCATTCAATAATTCAACTGACTGAGTAGAAACAATCACTTGTTTTTCTCTCGAAATAGAACGCATTAAAGAAGCTAAAATAGTAATTGCATAAGGGTGAAGACCTAGTTCCGGTTCATCAACTAAAATAGTTTCTGGTTGTAAAGCAGTAGGTTGTAAAAATACCGTTGCTAAACATATAAAACGCAGTGTTCCATCAGAAAGAAGATGTGCTTTAAAAGGCATATCCTGACCTTGCTCAAACCATTCTAGCTCTATTACATCATTATTGTGTGGAGAAGGACGCAATAAAAAATCACCAAAGAAAGGTGCAACAAGTCTGATTGTTTTAACAATTTGTTGATAAGATTGGGAATAGTTATTTTTCAATAAATACAAAAAAGCCGCCAAATTGCGAGCATCTGGACGTAGATAAATATTATCATTAATAGGAGCAGCTTGTTTTACATAGGCACTGTCGCTGGTGTCATGAAAATGATAAACTCGCCATTGCTGCATAGCAGATAATACATATTCATCAATTTTCGTCCCAGTTCCTGTAAAAGCCTGGGTTTCAAAATGTCCACTACCTATTTTCCACTCACCACCACCCCAGCCAAAAGACTCTTTAGAAAACATCAATCGGTTATCTTGAGTTGGTTCAAGGGTGGCAAAATATCTATTATTGCCAAAATATAATTCAATCTCTAATTGTTCAGTTGTTTTTCGCCAGAAATGCAGCACTGTGTCTGGTCCACCTTGACGACTCACAAAAATTTGCAAATTTCCATCAAGTATCTCTTGAACCATACGAAAAAAGCTGATAAAATTGGATTTACCTGCGCCATTACAGCCAATTAGTATATTGAGTTGAGTAAGTTCAAGATTACATTCTGCAATAGATTTAAAGCCCTTCAAAACAATCCTTGATAGTTGTTTTTTATTAATCAACTTTGTCATAGTTTTTATTCAGGTAAAGCATCTAAATCAGATAACTTAACTTGCCAGCTTGCTTTTTCAATCTTTTCCAAATACTCATGTATTAGGTTAGCTTCTTGAAAGCTATAATTTCGATTATTTCCAGGACCGAATTCAAAATCACCTTCTTGATCAACTATTTTTTCTTCTGGATTTGAACCAGTTTGTACATTTAAGTAATAACCCGATCTCATGTCATTAGTCCATACTCCGAACTTTACTACAAAATCTTCACTACTAGCCTTTCCGTCTAGATAATAAATGTCATAATCCGGCCTGATAAAATCACCTTGAAATTTCCAAGTTTTTCTAATTACTCCATTATATATTTTCTCCAGTAATTTTTTCATATACTCTAAAGGAGTGATTTTTGGCTCGTTCATATTAAAAATAATTTCTTCTGGTATATTTTCTCCTTTTTCCTTATTTTGCAAAACTAAAATCCGTTGTTTAGCTAAGTCCAAAATCTCTTGATGATTTATTTCTGATTGTTTTGGATCTTGTAATTCTAACCTTTCAACTAAATAACTATAAAGTTCTAAACATTTTTCATGATTCTCCGGCTGATTCAACAAATCATCACCAGCCTTTAAAGTATCTAAAGCAAATTGATAATTTCCCTGTTCACAATGATGATAAAAAGCATCAATATAATCTGTTAAATCATCTTCCCAATCCCAATTTTCCAGCCAATCACCTTCTATATCCTCAACATAAAGATGAATATAATCTGAGCCATAAGTTTGTTTATCTAGCTGCAACTGTTGGGATGCTTCTAGATACTTTTCATCTACCTCGGAAGTTGACTGATTATAAATACTTACGTTCTTAGTCATAATACTATCCAGGGAAGGGTATAACGGCAATAAAAGTGATGGGGCGATCTCTACTCTCTTCTAGCATAACATCTGCTAACTTGAGTAGATTATTGGGAGTGTTCACTTGAGCATCATGACTAACCAATAAAGCCCGTTTAATACCCCAACATGATAGAGTATGATTCCATTTCTGCTGCTTCTTCAAAAAATCAGGGTTACGTTGTCCATCTCCAAGGATAGCAGTACCTGTAAGTTGAACAAACACAGGCTCAATTGTACTAGGAACGTGACTAACAAGTAAATCTGTAGCCATAGATAAATCTAGAGTATAACGATTTGAAACACTTCCGTCAGTCCTAGCATTAATTGTTTTAGTTATAGCAATAATTAAATCTTCGTCACTACCAGTATACTCTTCTTGTATAAGTTTTTCAATCCAGTAAGAAAATTTTGGATCTTCTTGACTCAACCAATTAGGTAATATGACGCTATACCAATAATACTCAGTTACAGATAGATTCTTTTGTTGGCAAAATTTTTCGATTTCTCCTTGAGGTAAATTTACAATCGGTTTGATCTCATATATATAAGTTTGAATATCGTAATAAAATTCATTGAGAAAACCTATTAAAAACCGTTTTTTATCAAGAAGTTCACTTTTATATTCAGATAGTGTAGTTAGAATTTCTTTAATCCTAACTGCCAATTCTGTTTCTCCTCTAAACAGAGATTCACGTCTTAAAGGTTGTAGTCTGAGCTTAATCTCGTTTGCGTGTAATCTAGTCCTATATGCCGACAAGTTAAATCTCCATTAGGGGTTGTTTTGTTAATTTTATGCGATTTTGGATCTCAATTGTATCAAAAAGGGGTATTTCAGATTAATATCCCATCAATACCGTATCTTCTGGAATAGGTTCATTTCTGTCTTGCAAAACTTCAATGTAGAGAGATATTGCTTCTTCAATATTAGCTAAAGCCTCCTCACGAGTTTTACCCTGACTAATACAACCAGGTAAACTGGGTACTTTGACAACAAAATACGGTTCTACCGCTCCCTTTATGATTTTCCCGGAAAAATATGGCGTAACCCCTTATCATGATTGGGTTTGAGGCTTTAATATTCCTCAAAAATAGCGATCGCTTATTAATTTAGATTAAACCCATGTACAGCAACGTTTTTAGACACCTAAAAGGGATGTTTGATCATAAGGGGAACGGTAGAACCCAAAATACCCATCTTCACCATGAGATAAAAGCACTTTCCGTCGAGATTTTATTGTTACCATAGTTCAAAAAGTTTCTCCATGAAATAACAAATCTAGTTAAAAATATTTTATTCCTGGTAAATCATTTACATCATATAACTTTATTTGCCCGTTTACTTGACGTATTTTACATAGATTTGGGTATTTTTCTAAATACTTACATCTTTAATCATAAAAATTCCCATCCTGTAAATCCTTAAATCCTGGAAATCCTGATTCTGACAAAAAATATCTTTAAAACATCCTCTTAAATATCTTCTTCATCTGTTGTTTCTAGATATAATTCAACAACTTCCTTGATATTTACTTGTACTGTTTCTAAAGAATCACCTTCAGATTGACATCCACGAAGTTCAGGACAATAAGCATAATAGCCATGTTCATCTTTTTCAATAACAATACTAACTTTATAGGACACAAGTAACTTCTATTTGATGATTAATGATTGACTATTATCTTATAGTTTATTATTTTGCATATCTAGAATCCTTGGTTCTGAACCATAATTTGGTTTATCTAGCTAATATCTAAGCCAAGGGCTATATTTTTGTAAAGCAGGTATGATTTGCTGCAAAGCTTCTTAGATTTTCTCGGTAGATTGCCTATGGTTGCCGACACCAAAAGGAGATGCTTCTCCCCAACCTGCAATTCCTGCTTCGGTAATTTGTAACCAAATATTTGTTGTTTGTGCTGTTGTCCCGCGACTAATTGTGAGGGGAAATCGTTTGTTGACGGTAAAGGTTTGAAAATTGATTTGCATAAATACATTAAATAGGGTACAGCCAAGAGGAAAAACTTTATACCAAAAACCTTTTGTGTTACTTTAAGTCATTAAGTTGGATACTTCTATCAGAAGGAATATAACCGTGACTTTACTTCACAAGCACACTAATTTATTAATAATGTCCGCCTGGCTGGGATTAATAGCCTTACCAAGCATGGTAACACCAGCTACAGCCCAAAAGGTTGATCATACAGACAAAAATCCTAGCCTTAATCAACCCAATTTTACTCCCACATATCCAGCCGCACCACCACCAGAACGAATCAAACCCTTACCCAATGAGAGACAATTGCAAGAGGGAGAAACACCAGTAGATTATCGGATTAGTAACTTACTCGGAGATTTTACAGGTAATCTTTGGGTAGGTTCATGGCGCGGATTATCACGGATTAATTCCCATACAGGCAGGGTAATTTCCCGAGTTAGTTTACCAAATATTACTATTAGTGCTTTAGTCCAAGATAAAGTAGGGCGTTTGTGGGTAGGAAATAATGAAGGTTTAACAAGAGTAGACCCCCAAACTAGTCAAATTACAGCCCAAAATTTATTATTACCCTCCAAACGAGTATTATCACTGTTACTTGACAAACGGGGTTATTTGTGGGTAGGAACTGATGCCGGCTTAACCCTGGTTAGTCCCGACCAAGGTTTAATCATGACCACGGTTAAAAATATGCCTGGTGTCAGTGTTAACGCCATGACTTTAGATGCAGATGGTCAACTGTGGGTTGGGACTCTAGAAGGAATAGTCAAAGTTAATACTGCCAGTGCTTTACTGATGAAGAGAATCCAAAATCTACCAGGGGGAACTGTCCAGAGTTTAGCTATTAGTCCGCAAGGATTAATTTGGGCAGGAATGCCAAATCAATTGTTAGTCATTAACCCAAAAAATGGTATTGTATTACGGTCTGTCACACCTTTGCGCGGACGCAACGTTACATCAGTCAAGTTTGCTAAAGATGGTAGTGTGTGGGTTGGTACTACCAACGGTTTGCTACGATTAAACCCATATACTGGAGCATTATTAGACCAAGTTACCGGACTTCCTTCTAGTCGAGTTTTGACCCTTGCACCAGATATTGGCAATAAATTATGGGTGGGAACAACGGAAGGTTTAGCTTGGTTAACGCCTTCAGTTGGTAAAGCCCAACCTCATTTTGGTTTTGGTCGCTATGTGAAGTAGGGAATAATTGACAATTGACAATTGACAATTGACAATTATCAATTATCAATTATCAATTATTTATGGCAGTTACTACCCAACAATTAACTCAATGGAAACAACAGGGACGGGCGATTGTGGCTTTAACTGCTTGGGATTATGCGATCGCTCAACTTTTAGATGTCGCTGGTGTAGACTTGATCTTAGTGGGTGATTCTCTTGCCGTTGTCCTTGGTTATGAAACTACATTACCAATAACTTTGGACGAAATGATCCATCATGCTAAAGCTGTGCGGCGTGGTGTCAAAAATGCTTTATTAGTGGTGGATTTACCATTTTTGACCTATCAAGAAAGCATTTCCCAAGCTATGCACTCCGCCGGCAGGGTGTTGAAAGAAACAGGGGCGCAAGCCGTAAAATTAGAAGGTGGGTATCCCGCAATGCTAGAAACCATTGCCCGGTTAGTGCAATCTGGGATTCCGGTTATGGGTCATGTGGGATTAACACCGCAATCAATCCATCAACTAGGATTGCGACAACAGGGAAAAACCCAGGAAGAAGCACAGAGAATTTTCAATGAAGCGATCGCTCTCGAACAAGCAGGTGTTTTTGCTATAGTATTAGAACATATTCCCACAAATCTAGCATTGCAAATCACGCAAAAACTCCGTATTCCTACTATTGGTATCGGCGCAGGTTCTAACTGTGATGGACAAGTCTTAGTCACTTCTGATATTCTCGGACTTTCGGAAAAACAACCCCCATTCGCCAAAGTTTATACAAACTTACAAGAAACAATTACCAAAGCTGTCCAAGATTACGCCGTCGAAGTGCGAGAACGACAGTTTCCTAAATAAGATGTTGAGAATCTTACAAAGATTCTCAGTTGCAGCTACTATGATTATTTTTATAATATTTTTAAAATAACATAAAGTTTAATTATCAAAAAGTCCAAGAAAGTTATTTAAATCCCTGTTTCCTCTCTCAACAAGTGGATTTAATCTTGTCCAACTACTTAAAATAATGGTTGAAAAATCTATTCCCACAGGCTACCTACGTAAAGTCCATCATATCGCTTTTAATGTCGCTGATATGGCAGCCTCTCGCCATTTTTATGGTCATATTTTAGGATTACACGAACTTACAGGAGAAGAAGTACCCGCAACATTAATAGAACTTGTCAAAACTGGAAAAGTCGCTAATTTCGTCACTCCCGACGGCACAATTATAGACTTATTTGGAGAACCAGAATTATTACCACCAGATCCAGACCCTAGTAAATCCTTTACCAGAGCATATCACTTAGCCTTTGATATTGACCCAGAATTATTTGATCAAGTATTAGCAGTAATTCATGACCATAATCTAGTCATTGCTTATGGTCCTGTTTCCCGTCCCACTGGCAGAGGAGTGTACTTTTATGACCCCGATGGGTTTATGATCGAAATTCGTTGTGATCCTCATTAAATGAGAAAATGGAAAAAATTTTAAAAGTCATTGAAGACGTAATTACTAACCCACCAATTCCCCACGAACCCCATAAACAATCATTAAAAAATTGGGTGATGTATTGCTTGCGGGATAGAGGTTTTATCGTTATTTTTGCCCAAAATGCTGATTTTGCTGTACAGTTTAAAAACGGCGACAAGTTCTATTTTAAAGTTACCAATCAATCTGATGATTTAGCCAATGATATCAACTGGATAGTTTGGGATAGTGTGAATAAAACTACCAGTTTAATTCCTCAATCATCATCAGCAAACAAAATATTTTTGACTCCACCCCCTATCTCCCCTTAAACGAACAATATGGCGGAGGATTGTACTATTTTACATACAGCACTTCCCGGTGTTATGAGGTACATATCTTGCGGGCAAGATGCCCGCACCACAAGAGTTTCATGATTCAACTTTGTACCTCATAAGAGCGGAAACCGCTGTATCACCTACCATTCCCAATAAACAGGAGAAACCAGGCGTGCCTACACTCGGTGTTAATATTGACCATATCGCTACTATCCGTCAAGCACGACGCACAGTAGAACCAGATCCCATAGCAGCAGCAATACTAGCAGAACTAGCAGGTGCAGATGGAATCACCGCCCATTTGCGCGAAGATAGAAGGCATATTCAAGATCGAGACGTGCGACTATTGCGGCAAACCGTGAGAACCCACTTCAACTTAGAAATGGCAGCAACGGCAGAAATGTTAGCTATAGCCCTCGATATCAAACCTGATTATGTTACTTTAGTCCCCGAAAAGCGGGAAGAAGTAACTACAGAAGGTGGTTTAGATATTGTCGGACAAACTGCTAGAATAGGGGAGATAGTTGATAAATTGCAAAATGCCGGTATTCCCGTCAGTTTGTTTATTGATGCCGAACCACCACAAATTGAGGCATCTGTCAAGGTAAAAGCCAAATTTATTGAACTGCATACGGGGCAATATGCGGAAGCCAAAGACGAAACAACTCGCCAAAAAGAACTAGCTTTATTAGCCCAAGGCTGTGAACAAGCCATTAAAGCTGGGTTGCGGGTGAATGCCGGTCATGGACTTACCTACTGGAATGTTTATCCCATTGCCGCAATTCCAGGTATGGAAGAACTCAACATCGGTCATACTATAATTAGTCATGCAGCTTTAGTAGGTATAGAAAGAGCAGTCCGGGAAATGAAAGAAGCAATGCGGGGTAATTGGTAAAATTAATTCCTATCTTTTGCCTCTTCCCACTAGAGGAGTTGTACCTGCGTAATTCAGAAAATTAGAGTCACATTTGGAAAATTCAAACTTCTATGACTTCCACACAGTCCAACAACCTACCTTTATGGGTGCAAGATAGAGCTAAGGTAATTGCAGCCAGCAAAGATGCTCAATGGCGGCATGAAAAAACTCCTGACTATAGCCGTTCTGAGGAAAATCTAGCGAAAGAGAGTATCCACAATCATTTAGAAGGTACACTAGAAGCAATTGTCGAAAACCTAGTCAGAACCTTTGAAATGGAAGTGTCATGGAAAACTAACCCCCAACAGTGGTTATCTATCGTCAATGACAAATTTCGGGTGAGTAGCAACGGTGGTCAAGAATACACCGCTGCTGAGTTAGGTGCATCAGGTACTTATAATTTATTTATGGCTGATTCTGAACACTACAAAGCCTCAGAAGAAAGTTTTGAATCATCCCATGATATCTTTCATAGTACCTTTCCTCAAGGATTTCCCTGGGAAGTTTTAGCAGTTTATTCGGGTCCGCCCAATGTTACATTTAAATGGAGACACTGGGGACACTTTCAGGGTAAATATAAAGATTATGCACCCACAGGGCAAACAGTAGAAATTATCGGTATGAGTGTTGCTCAAGTTACCGACGATTTAAAAATTGTTTCCATGGAACACTATTTTGATAATGCCCTATTTTTGCAAAGCCTGACAGCAGGTGGCAAACTAGAAAATGGTGAAAACAAGGGCAGTGGCTGTCCTTTTAGTTCTTAGTTTAAGGGATTGAATAAAAGTTAATTGCTCAGGGTACAGATTCAACACTGTACCCTAATGTTATAGCAGATCCCCAACTTCTGCTTTCATGATGTCAGTAAATAATGAATCAATCCTAGAAGTCAGGGATTTTACCACCGTAGCCTAAAATTATAGATTAGTCAGCAAGCAAGCAAAAAAATGAAAACATACTATTACGTTTTGGCCAGTCAGCACTTCCTCATGGAAGAAGAACCAATAGACGAAGTTCTCAAAGAACGGACTCGTAACTATCATGAACAAGAAAAAGAAATTGATTTTTGGTTAGTCAAGCAACCCGCTTTTTTAGAAACACCAAAAATGGCTGATATTAAAAAGAAATGTCCTCAACCTGCGGCAGCTATTATTTCCACCAATTCCCAATTTATAACCTGGCTAAAATTGCGGTTAGAGTATGTGATTACTGGCGAATTTTCAGCCCCTTCTGATACCATTCCTAATCCATTAGCATCTCTTAGCACAGTTTCTTAATGGGACTGGGGGAGTAATTGACAATTGACAATTGACAATTGACAATTACTAATTACCAATTACTAATTACTAATTACTAATTACAGATTTATGCAAAAACTACTACCTTTATCAAGTGTTTTATTATTAGCGGTTGCTCCTTTAATTAGCAATATTAATCCTGTTGTTGCTCAACAAAATACTGCTAATTGTCAACAACCGAATCCAGGTGAATATCTATTATTGGTAATCAGTCCGACAACTGAAAATCAAAAGCAGTTGCGTAGTGCATTACCGACTGAATTAAAAACAGTTATTTGTAAATATAACAATCAAACAGTAACGCGAATTGGTGGTTTTAAAAAGATTGATGATGCCAATCGCTGGGCAAGATATATTCAGAATATAGTTGGTTTGTCTGCCATTATCACTACTCGTGCGACAGCACAAGCACCACAACAAGCACCACAACAAGTTCCACAACAAGTTCCACAAACAACTCCAAAAGTACCAACTTCAAATATCAGCTATAATCCCAAAATATTAGGAGAAGGTTATGCAATTCTGGTAGATTATTTCAACCGTCCAGAAATGGTTAGTAGCTTGCAAAAATCCGTAGAAGGAGATGTAGGTTTTGTGTCTTATGGACAACGCCCTTACTTGTTGGCAGTTTATACTACCAATCAAAAAGAAGCATACAATACATTACAAAAACTCAGCGAAACTGGATTTGTAGCCATTTTAGCTGATGGTCGTAAAGTAGTCTTACTTCGCTCAACTGTCCGTTAATAATTAGTTGTTAATTGTCAATTATCAATTGTCAATTATCTAATATACAGCCCTTGCTAACCAAGAAATAGCTATACCTAAAATTGAACCAGCGATAACTTGAACCGGTGTATGTCCTAATAATTCCTTGAGACGGTCTTGAAAAAAGTCCGGTTTTTCATGGAATAATTCATCAATCATTTGATTGAGGATTTTTGCTTGCTTACCGGCGGCTTGACGCACTCCAGCAGCATCGTACATGACGATGATAGCAAAAACCGTAGCTAGAGCAAATTCTGGAGATGCCCAACCTAAAGTTTGGCCAACGCCGTCTGCTAGGGCTGTTACTAGGGCTGAATGGGCGCTGGGCATACCTCCAGTAGTCACTAAAACACGCACATTTAATTTACGATGTTTGACTAACTCAACGATAAGCTTTAATCCTTGAGCCACAAAACAAGCTACAAGCGCAACCAGCAGCACGCGGTTGTTAATAATTTCGCCTATGTCCTGCATGGTATTTTGGTGAGGTTAGTAAGTGGGAGTAGTGATTAAAATTCGAGACTGGGCTTAGTTATTGCGGCTGGTGATAAAGTGAGCGAGCGCTTGCAAAGGAATGGCTTTTTCTCCATAGGATTCCAATTCAGCACAAGCCTCAGCAACCAGTTGTTGGGCTTTGGCGCGAGATTCTTCAATTCCCCACAGACTAGGATAGGTGACTTTCTTGGCTGTGAGGTCTTTACCAGCGGTTTTACCCAACTGCTCTTGGGTAGCAGTGATATCCAGAATATCATCAATGATTTGGAAAGCCAGACCAATATTTTGAGAATAACGAGTTAATTTTTGCACATCTTCGGCAGATGCACCAGCAATAATTCCCCCACAAACTACGCAAGCTTCTAACAAAGCTGCGGTTTTATGATTATGAATAAAATTCAGGGTTTCTAAGGAAATATCTGACTTACCTTCTGATTCTAAATCTACCACTTGACCACCGACTAAGCCAGCCGCACCCAAGGCTTTACCAAGACGAATGATGACTTGTAAAACTCTATCCCTCGGAACATTTGCAGGAGTTTGGGCGGCTACGTGTTCAAAGGCTAAAGCCAATAAACCATCTCCTGCCAAAATAGCAACATCTTCACCATAAACTTTATGATTTGTGAGTTTACCGCGACGATAATCATCATTATCCATTGCAGGTAAATCATCATGAATCAATGACATGGTATGAATCATTTCTACTGCACAAGCTGTAGGCATAGCCATTTCTATTGTGCCACCAATCATGTCAGCAGTAGCCAGACAGAGAATAGGACGAACTCGTTTACCTCCAGCTAGTAAAGAGTAGCGCATGGCTTCATAAATCTTTTCTGGATAAACGACGGTAATGGAATTATCCAAAGCTTTTTCGCAAAGCTGTTGTCGTTCTTTGAGATAGGTAGCGAGATTAAAATTAGCCGACTCTGATTTTTTGGGGATTTCCAATCTTTTATCCGTTGCTACCATGCTTTGTATTCCTCTTGATTGTTTAAAATATTGGGCTGTTGTTTGTGATCTATTTACCAATTTTACGGGGCTTTGGGGCGGAAACACTCACCAAATTTTAGATTTTAGATTTTGGATTTAAAATCTCAAAGGGTTTAAAGCCCCCCAATTTATTCGGGGAATAAATCTAAAATCCCAAATTGATTACCTGTTTTGGTGAGGAATCATGAATATCCATAAAAATTATTTCTCAATTGCCTGTAGTTTGCAAATAGCTAGAAACAGTATTTTGCAATAACATGGCTACTGTCATCGGACCAATACCACCGGGAACAGGGGTAATATATTGTGCCACATTAGCGATCGCTTCAAACTGAATATCACCAACTAATCGGCTTTTGCCATTGCTATCTGTCACCCGATTTATCCCCACATCTACCACAACTGCGCCCGGTTTTACCATCTGGGCATTAATCATTCCCGGAATACCAGTTGCAGCAATCAAGATATCAGCCTCTTTGGTAATATTTTGTAAATCCTGGGTTTTGGAATGGGCAATTGTGACTGTAGCATTAGCTTCTAGTAACATTAAAGCCATCGGTTTCCCTACTAAAATACTCCGGCCTACGACTACAGCTTTTTTCCCCTGTAAAGGAATTTTATATTCTGCTAACAATCGCATCACACCAGCAGGAGTACAACTGCGTAAACCTGTTTCACCTCGCACCAGTCGCCCTAAATTCACAGGGTGGAGGCCATCAGCGTCTTTATCTGGGGCAATTTGATGTAATAGACTGACAGCATCTAAATGATTGGGAAGGGGTAACTGGACTAAAATCCCGTCTACTTTTGGATCTTCGTTGAGTTGGGCAATTACTGCTTCTAATTCGCTTTGGCTGGTTTGGGTAGGAAAGTGTTTACCAAAAGAGGTAATTCCGACTTTGGCACAGGATTTTTCTTTGTTGCGAACATAAGCGGCTGATGCGGGGTTATCTCCCACCATTAATACTGCTAATCCAGGCGATCGCCCAATTTTACCTTGTAATTTAGTAATAGTCTCACTAAGTTCTGTTTGAATTTTATCGGCTAATGCTTTACCATCGAGGATTTTCGCAGTTTGTTTCATAAGGAAGGGAACAGGGAACAGGGAAGTAGTCTTTTGTTTCTCCATTTTCTCATTTTCCCAGTCCCCTAAAATTTAATTTTTGCAGTAAAATACTTAATTGCTTGATCTCACCAATTTTCCAGACGCAAATTGTGTGAACATAAGTTAAATCGCATACCTCAACCAGCTATCCATCGTGCAAGATACCGACTCCATGAATGACATTGCTGCTGCACTCCAACAGCCAGCAGATTTAGACTTTGCATTACCTGATCCTGAAGATGAACAAATTCCTGAATCTGATTTTTTACAACAGCTTGATGTAGCATGGCAGGTATGCGATCGCTTTGACTTGCAAACGGAAATTTGGCGAGGCCGGATTCTCCGTTCTATCCGTGACCGAGAGAAGAAGGGCGGAGATGGGCGCGGTACAGGCTTTTTGAAATGGCTCAAAGAGCGCGAAATCAGTAAAACTCAAGCTTACGGTTGGATTCAATTAGCCAATAGTGCTGATACCTTGATTTCCGATGGCAAACTCAACCCAGATACCGTTAATAACTTTAGTAAACGGGCATTTGTAGAAACCGCCAAAGCCGCACCAGAAGTGCAACAGATGGTGAGTGAAGCCGCTGAAAAAGGCGATCGCATTACCCGCAGAGAAGTCCGTCAACTCAGCGACGAATGGACAGCCATGTCCTCAGATTTATTACCAGAAGAAGTCAGGGAAAAAGCCGCAGATAACAGTCTGCCACCGCGCTACATTGCCCCTCTGGTCAAGGAAATGGAAAAACTACCCGAATTGCACCAAAAGGCCTTGCAAAGGGATATAGCCGCCAATCCTGACGTTGATACCGTTAAACAAGCCACTTCAGAAGCCCGGCAATTAGGCAAATATCTCAAATCTGCTGCCCAAGTGCAAGCGTTAATAGCGGCAGATGTGGATATTGAAACTGCATTAGAAGAAGCCCAAAGGGTCGGTTGTTTAAGCATTGCGGCTGACTTGGTAAATCAAGCGTCGCAAATTGAACAAACCATAGCCAAGTTGTATATGACTTGGAAAAAAATTAGTAGTTTAGCGGATAGATTATATGTAGATACTGGTGCAAGTACGCCTAATTTGCGATCGCTCCTCACCTGCATTGAACCACTAGGAGGGGAAATCATGGAATTGCAATTAAGCGGGACAACTGAACACACAATTAGATTACAGATTCAAGAAACGAGTTAGGTAATGGGTAATGGGTAATTTGTCCCGCTGTTCACTGCCTTTTTTCCATTCCCAATTCCCGATTACGGAGCTAATTCCTCCATTTTCTTCGCCAGTTCTACATCTAAATTGCTGATAGCATTACCGATGTCATGGGTGACAAGATTCACCCGAACCGTACTGTAAACATTAAACCATTCGGGGTGATGTCCTATTGTTTCCGCGTAAACACCCACACTAACCATCCAACCTAATGCAGTTGCAAAGGAGCTAAATTTATATTCTTTGTATAATTTGCCTTCTTTAATTTGCCATCCTGGTAAACTATTGAGGGCTAATGTCAGTTCTGCTTCGCTCAATTTTTGGGCTGCCATTTTCTTAACCTACATAGAGATTTATAAATACTTACTCTATCTAATTACCATTTTCTCCTGTGTTTCCGCTTCCATCTTTTGACGAGTATATTTAGGGTTAGTTGCCAATACCACTCAAAGCAAGGCTTGTCTACCTCGAAATTTTAGCCTAGCGATGGCGTAACCAGGTAAAGCCCAAGTGAAAATCTAAAAAGCCGTAACTGCGATCGCTACTAAGGTAGAATGAACAAAGTCCAGTAAAAACTTCCCTTCCACCCCAAGCAGTAATGGGCTAAAGTCCAGTTATTTTGGGAACTCCCGGTTCGCACCCTCAAAAGAGGTCAGGAAAACCACAATTAGCGGTAGTAACATGATAAATGCCCCAAGTAGCACCACTAAGAGGCTCAACAAACTGGCCTTTTCCAGATTCCAGTTTAGCTTGGACATTGGCTATGACTTCATATATTTGTTTTTCTGGTAGTACAACCATCAGTAAAAACTAATCTAATTACTATAGTTTCTTGTTAAGTTAAATTAAATCACAGTGATAATTACCCCAAATTTATCGGGTAGGTTCAGTTTTTTTAGCAAATGAGCAGGGTTAACGGAGTAACACAGACTATGCAGCAGATTTTAGACCAAGTTGAAACAATTGATTTTCAAAGTGAAATATATAAAGATGCTTATAGCCGCATCAATGCCATTGTAATTGAAGGGGAACAAGAAGCCCACGAAAATTACATTACCTTATCTCAACTATTGCCAGTACAAGAAGAGGAACTAATACGTCTCTCGAAAATGGAAAGTCGTCACAAAAAAGGTTTTGAAGCCTGTGGACGGAATTTAAAGGTGACTCCAGATTTAGTATTCGCTAAAAAGTTTTTCTTGGGACTACACGACAATTTCCAAACCGCAGCCAAAGAAGGTAAAGTCGTGACTTGCCTTTTGATTCAATCATTAATTATCGAATGTTTTGCGATCGCTGCCTATAACATCTACATTCCCGTAGCTGATGATTTTGCTCGTAAAATCACAGAAGGAGTTGTAAAAGAAGAATACAGCCATCTTAATTTCGGTGAAGTGTGGTTGCAAGAAAACTTTACAGCAGAAACCAAAGTCGAATTAGAGGAAGCTAATCGCCAAAATCTGCCCCTGGTCTGGAAAATGCTCAACCAAGTAGCAGATGATGCCAAAGTCTTAGCAATGGAAAAAGATGCTCTAGTCGAAGACTTCATGATTCAATACGGTGAAGCACTAAGTAACATTGGTTTTACCACCCGTGATATCATGCGTCTTTCTGCCTACGGACTAGCAACCGTTTAATAAACGCCCATAGGGGTGACAACTTTGTTACCCCAGGGAAATAAGTGACAGGTGACAGAGTGTAATTAAGAATTACGAATTATCTGGACACCTTATGTAGTATTTTTAATAGTTAGACATTATATTCTGATTCCCAGTTGGCATAGTTTTTTGATTTCTCCAAAATCTAAAATCTAAAATCTAAAATCCAAAGTTAGTTTTGCACGACAGCACACGCCTAATATATCACTCCATGTTTGGTTTAATTGGACATCTGACTAGTTTAGAACACGCTCAATCAGTAGCTCAAGAATTGGGATATCCAGAATATGCCGATCAAGGGCTAGACTTTTGGTGTAGCGCCCCGCCGCAAATAGTTGATCATATTACTGTGACCAGTATCACTGGCCAGAAAATAGAAGGAAAGTATGTAGAATCCTGCTTTTTGCCGGAAATGCTGGCCAATCGTCGCATTAAAGCCGCAACCCGCAAAATCCTGAACGCTATGGCTCATGCTCAAAAGCATGGCATTGATATTACAGCTTTGGGTGGATTCTCCTCAATTATTTTTGAGAACTTTAATTTAGAGCAGTTCAAACAAGTTCGCAATATTAACCTAGATTTTGAACGCTTCACCACAGGCAATACTCATACAGCTTACATTATTTGTCGGCAAGTAGAAGAAGCTTCTAAACAACTAGGAATTGAATTGTCTAAAGCAACTGTAGCTGTTTGCGGTGCAACGGGGGATATTGGTAGCGCAGTCACCCGTTGGCTAGATAAAAAAACAGATGTCCAAGAATTACTATTAATTGCTAGAAATCAAGAA
>JANMGZ010000088.1:0-3431 GCA_031374905.1 Dolichospermum sp. OTE_70_metabat_362_sub | reverse complement strand
TATCCAAATTTTATCATTTTTAATTCTGATATTAACTTGGATATTATTTGTTCTTTTTTTTACATCCCAACCCAAAAAACACCAAATATAGTGATGATTATTATCATCAAAAATCAAACAACTTTCATCAGTTAAATTTGCTGCACCAGAAACCCAATTATGATATTCTGTGAGAACTTGTTTAATTGCTATTTGATATTGTTCTAGTTTATCCATTGTAATATCTCCTCTTTTTCGACATTAACTACAATCATCAAAATTTGATTTAGTTGGACAATCTCTTTAATTGAATCTCTGGTAAAAAAATTTTGATATGTACTTTCTTTAATCGCCAAATAAATTATATATTCTGGTTCTGTGAGGTTAATCAAATTACGATATAAAATATATTGTCCTAAAGCTAGTTCAAAATCTCTCATGGGAGAAGGACTAAGAAAACTCTTGATTTCAACAACTATTTTTCGTCCATTTTGTTCTGCTGCGATAGGGTTTTCTGCGGATAGATCAGCGAACAATTCAGCATCTTTATATTTAATCTTATAAGGATCAGCCGTAATTGTTCAACCATCTTTAATTAAAGCGTTTTTAATAGCATCGTGGTAAATATCTTTTACTGGCATTGTTTTCTTGATACTATTTCAGTAAACACGAATTAATTTTAATAGTACAATTATATCATATACTCAGGCTATCAGCGAAATTAATCTAAATCTTCTTCAATCAAACCAGCATCTTTCAAAATACTTCTGAGTGTACCCGTAGGTAGATCACGATTACCAGGAACAGGAATAGAAAAAATCACATTCATACCTTCTTTAACATAGATATGATGACTACCTGTAATCCTTTTTAGATTTCATCCATACCGTTCAACAATCTTACACAGAGATTTACCTCCAAACCGATTTCATAAAGATAACTCAATTAACTGTTTTTGTGGTTCAACTTCTTCTTGCTGACTAGCAACTTCTAACCAACCTTGAACAGCATCTTTCAACATTTCTAATAAATGTTCATAACTTTCACCCCAGGTATGACATCCTGGTAAAGCTGGTACAGAACCACACCATACACCGTCTTCTTCACAAATAATTGCTTTTATTTTCATGACTCGTTCCTCTAAATAGGGACATTTTAGCCTAGAATTGGTCAGCCACATTAAAAAAAGGGATGTGTAAAATTTGGTAAGTGCAATAATTTAAACCCCAAAACCCAAAACCACATCCAAAGCAGTCCGAATTTCTTCCCAATATTCAGCTTCTAAAATCCCCACCAACCCCAAAACCCGACGATAATCTACAGAACGAATCTGAGCAACATCAATAAAACGATCTTTATCTAATCCATTAGTTGCTGTTGCTTTTACATTGACAATATAGGGAGCTTTCTTACTTCCTGGTCGAAATGGCATCACAATTGTTAATAATCCATATTGATTCATAATATCGTTTTGAACTATTAAACAAGCACGGATTTTTTGTGCTTCTGCTCCCACAGTTAGATCAAGATTTACCCAGCGAATTTCTCCCCGTTTATAAGTTAAATTATTCTCTGGCATTAATACCATCTCCAGCTACATCATCCCAAGCAGAAATCTCATTTTGATATTCTAAATCTTTCGCATCTTCCTGGAGTGCTGCAATTATTTCTGCTTCTAAAATTTTGCGTCTTTGTTCTGCTAATAGTGCGTTAATATAGGCACTACGATTACCTTTTGCTTGTTGATCAATAAATCTGAGAATGTCTTCTTCTAAAGTAATTGTGACCTTCATCATTATGTATGACTCATTCATCTTACCAATCAATCATACCACTTTTTTGACATTGCGTGAGGTAAAAAGAGATTTTAGGGGGTTGAGGGAGTGCGATCTCTATTTCTCTGCGTCTTTGCGTGAGAAAAAAAGGATATTGGGAAGTTGGAGGGAGTGCGATAGCGTTCGCGGTAGCGTCTCGAAGAGATAGCGCGACCTAGGAATCGCTGTTTGGGGAGTTGAGGTGATGCGATCTCAAGTTGACAGAGAAAGACTTAACACTACAGCTAATGCTTGAGAAATAAGCTGCATTTGTGATTCAGAAATTTGACCTAATTTTCTAATTAATCGTGTTTCGGAAACTGAACGGATTTGAAAAGTATCAACACCAGAAACGAAGCTCTGCGTGAGATAAAAAGTGATGATTGGGTCGAGGTGTGCGATACTGGGGGTGAGGTATGCGATAGCGCTATCGCTCTCACTTTTTAAATTAAACATATTAATTTATTAATTTATTAATTTAGTGCTATGTAAAGTCATTTTTGTTATCTTATCAGCTTCAGATATATTTTGGCAAATGAAACTGATCTCAGAGTTTATGCCAATCTAGTTATAGAAGTCTCTCAATAACTCAATTTGTAGGTAAGACTCATGAACAGTTCTCAGATAGTTGCAATTATTACCGGTGCAATTTCTATTCTACTAGCGATCGCATACTTAATTATTGTCCAAATTATTGATTATCGGGATATGAAACCAGCGCCCATTAGCCAACTTAGCCCAGTAGTCATCATTGCGTCAAGTAATTTACCCAATTTGCAGCTTGACATAATTGCTAAAGTGTGAAACAGATGGGGTAGGCGATTCTGCCCCTATTCTATGATAAAAGGATAATCCATAGACTTAAATCAATAGTTGTTATTTAATAATTCAATTGATGGAAATATAAGAATTCTTTACAGAAAATATCGTGAATTTGTCTAATTAAATAATTCCTTTTTGGCACAGATAACGGTAAGCTATTTCTAACAATATTAAATAAAGATAAATTTTCATTGTCTGTCATCACTAAGTTGACAGGGATCAACGCTATGTAGCGTGTTTTCTTTAATTCTTGCTACAAACTATAGAGGTAATTGAATGGCTCAGTATTTAGTAGACACTGTTTGGCTAATTCCAGTTTATGCTTTGATAGGTGGGCTTTCAGCCATACCTTGGTCGCCGGGAATCATTCGCAAAACTGGTCCTCGACCTGCGGGATATGTCAACGTGGTGATGACCTTTATCTCATTTTTTCATGCTGTTGTTGTTTTCCCCGCAGTTTGGAATCATCCAGCTAAACAAGTATTTATTCCATGGCTATCAACAGCAGGTTTAAACCTGACTATTAATTTAGAAATTTCTGCTGTCAGCGTCGGGGCAATAATTATTATTACAGGCTTGAATTTGCTGGCGCAGATATATGCTATTGGTTACATGGAAATGGACTGGGGTTGGGGACGCTTCTTTTCCTTATTAGGATTATTTGAAGCTGGTCTTTGTGCTTTGGTTTTGTGTAACGATTTATTTTTCACTTATGTGATTCTGGAAGTTCTCACAAAGGGAACTTACTTATTAGTAGGTTTGTGGTTTAGTCAGCCCTTGGTAGTCACTGGGGCGCGAGATGCTTTTCTGACTAAA
>JANMGZ010000070.1:0-1666 GCA_031374905.1 Dolichospermum sp. OTE_70_metabat_362_sub | reverse complement strand
TACTCTACTATGAATAAAACCCTGAAAACTCCTCTCTCTATATATTTCCTTATTTCAATTATAAATCCGTCGTCTTACTGAGGAACTTTTGACCAATTATCAAGTCTAATAGAGGGGAGTGATTTAACGCCAAGTATGATCCATGAGTCAATCCATTAGTGTATCTTGGTCAACAGTTGATGCCACCTACCCAGCAGTATCAGCGCAAGTTGACAAACTCTCAAACCACGATCTCATTTTGCGCTGTCAAGTCGGATTGCGTCCAGACCGTGCTGCCTTCGCAGAACTGTTACGTCGCTATCAAACTCAAGTTGATCGAGTTTTATATCATTTAGCCCCTGATTGGTCTGACAGAGCCGATTTAGCCCAAGAAGTTTGGATTCGTGTTTACAGAAATATTAACCGACTACAAGAACCTGCTAAGTTCCGGGGTTGGTTAAGTCGCATTGCCACCAACTTATTTTATGATGAATTACGTAAACGCAAACGAGTAGCCAGCCCCTTATCACTAGATGCTCCACGGGTGTTAGATGACGGAGAAATGGATTGGGAAATTGCAGGTGATACCCCCAGTCCAGATGAGGAAATGACAACTAGAGAATTTTATGAGCAGTTACGAGAAGCGATCGCTGATTTACCAGAAGTTTTTCGGACTACAATAGTTTTGAGAGAAATTGAAGGCATGGCCTACGAAGAAATTGCCGAAATCACCGGAGTTTCCCTGGGAACTGTGAAATCTAGAATAGCTAGAGCGAGATCGAGGTTACAAACTCAGTTGCAAAGCTATCTAGATACATAATCTACATCATGTTTTCTCAATTCTATGGCAGATTTTAAGAAATATTAAGGACTGTCAACGAAAATATATATTTTCTGCCATTGAAAAGCCAAAATGAATCAACAGGTACTATGGATATGGAGAAGCGCGATTGTTTCGAGTTATTAAGTGCGTATCTAGATGGCGAAGTCACAGCTACTGAACGTAGACAAGTTGAAGAATGGCTGTCAACTGATGCTTCCATCAAATGCTTGTATAAGAGACTATTAAATCTGAGACAAGGTTTGCATAATATACCTATTCCTAAAACTTCTCAGTCATCAGAAGTAACAATTAATCAAGTGTTAGCCCGCGCAAATCGCCGTTACCAGTTAGGCTGGACGTTAGGTGGTGCAGCCGCAGCCGCTTGTATTGTGGGGATAATTTCTGGTTTATTTCCAGGTAGTTCATCTAGAATGCTAGAAATTGCCACAACAGAACAAATAGAAGAACTAACACAAACAGCCACCCAGCCAGCAGCTGTAGATTCCCCTTTAATGGTGGCTTTAAATAACCCAGTCATTGAAATTCCTAAAACGGCAATAGCTACTAATAACCTTAACTAATCAATAGCTAGACTTTAACTACTCCACCAGCCATCAAGCAGTATAGCCTTAGCTGGCAGACTTTTCCTGATCCTCCAATCTAAAGATCAGCCATTTAGCGCATGAACCTCTATGTAGGGCTTGCTGAAAAATAGGAAGATTATTAGTAGCAATTCTCATTTGGGACTGAAACTCATCTCAGTTGAAAAAACTCGAACAAGAGAATAGGCTTTTCAGGGAAAGCTATTGAGAAAGATTTTTAATAGATAGCGCAAAATTTCCAAAATGAGAATTGCTGGATTCA
>JANMGZ010000066.1:0-12161 GCA_031374905.1 Dolichospermum sp. OTE_70_metabat_362_sub | reverse complement strand
CGGCTCGTAAGAATTGCGCTGCTTCTTCTAATTGTTCCAAAGCACTATTAGTTTCCCGCAAAGCATCAACAGTTTGCTGAGAAGTATCTGTTAATTGTTCCATGGCTTCGCTAATTTGTTCAGCCCCTTGAGACTGTTCTTCCATACTTTCACTCACTTGAATAAATTGGGGTGGTAAGCTTTGGACTTGATTGATAACTTTACCAATTTGGTTGCTAATTCTTTTTACTTGTTCAACACTATTAGTGACAGAGTTGTTGAACTTATCCATTTCCATCACCCCCACAGAAACAGCCGATTGCATATCTTTTACTATTTGCTCAATTTCCAAAGTTGCCACAGCCGTTTGATTTGCTAATCGGCGAATTTCTCTAGCTACAACTGCAAAACCTGCCCCATATTCTCCCGCTTTTTCTGCTTCTATGGCGGCATTTAGTGACAAAATACTGGTTTGATCAGCAACTTTAGTAATGGTAACAACAACATTATTAATATTGCTGGCTTTTTTATTCATTATCCCTAATTTGGAAGTAATAGAATTTGTAGCTTCTGTTAATTGCCGCATGGTATTTTCCATTTCTTGTAATTCGTCACGACTTTCACTTGCACCAACAGCAGTTAGTTTTGTCATCTCTGCCACTTGCTCCATCATTTTCACTAAATTTCTCGAAGTAGCAGCAATTTCTTGAGCAGTAGCAGCAACTTCATTTGTAGAAGCTAATTGTTCGGTAACTGTAGCTTCTAATTGTTTCCCAGAAGCGGCAATTTGTGTACTGGAAGTGGTAATTTGTACTCCTGACTGTTGAATCCGGCGAATCAAGGAGTTTAAATCCTTGTTCATGGTGTAAAAGGCATTTTGTAATTTGCCAATTTCGTCTTGACTATCTGTTGCTTGAATTTGTGCTGTTAAATCACCACTAGATATTTTTTGGGCAATATTCACCAACTCACCAATTTTAGACGCAACTGTGTAAAAAGCAGTTTGTAGTTTACCTATTTCATCTTGTCCATCAGCCAATTGCATCTGTGCGGGAGAATTACTATTAGCTATAGACTTAGAAACTTTGACTAATTCTTCCACCTTTTGGACAATTGGTTTACTAAAAGCAAATCCAAAGACAACGGCAGTTACAGGAGCAATTACTAACGCCAGTAACAACAAAAATGAACCAGATGCTGCATCTTTCTGTGCTTGTTTATAAGTTTCCATACCAACTTTTTCATTAAGTTGGATATCTTCAATGAGTAATTTTGTAGCTGCATCATATAAAGGGCGATTACCCAGACCTTTTTCTCTTAATTGTGATAAAAAATTATTTGCTTTTCTAACTAATACTATTTCTGGACTATTGGCTTGATTTGATTTAATTAATTCTAGCTCCCTAGCCATTGGATGAAGAATACCCATGCTCTGAAACTGTTGATTCATTTCCATCAATGTTTCATGACCCTTTTTCCACTCATCCCAAACTTTCTGGAATTGGGCATATAATTTCTTTTCTTCATCAGTTTTATCTATTACTTCGTATTCCTTAAATCCCTCATCAATTTGTTCCCATGCTTTCTTTATTCTTGTTACTTGACCATTTCTTTGTGTTAGGTTGAGGTGATCTTTTAGTAAAGCCCGTTCTGAAGATTGTATCTGGGTGTGTCCTTCATGTATTTTCCACAACCCTGTAATACTGGGAATAGTATTTGTACTTAAAACATTGATGGCATGACTTAGGCGTGCATTCACACTCCAGCCCATTATAGCTACAATTAAAACAATTAAACCTATAAATAAGAATCCACCAATCAACCGCGTCTGCAAGCTTAAGTTTTTGAGCATAAAATCCTCTATTGTTATTTTCTAAGAAATTTACCGATTTTGATTATTTCACAAATTGTGTAATCTTTGCCATCTTTGCCGTAAAATCTTCGCTTTATTTATATCTCCTCTTTGTTCTGTAAGTAAACTTAAATGTAGTAAAGCCTGAGAATTTTTGGGATCAAGATAAATGGCTTTTTGGAAACATTCTTCTGCTTTTAATTCTAGTTTTTGAGATTGATATATCTCACCTAGTAAGAGATATGCTTCTGTATTGGTTGAGTTTTCATATAAATAACTTTGACATTGTGAAGCCGCTTCTATTAAATTACCTTCATTAGCTAAATTACGAATTGTATCGAGATTATAATCAGTTCTTTCCTTTGCTTTCGACAATCTTGGTAATTGATTTACTCTGTCTTTATTTCCTGTATTTTGGTTGGGATTAATTGGGGGTTTTGCTATTGAAATTGGATGTGCTGGTTTAGGTTTAATTGTTGACGTTAGATGTTCTTTATGTTCTTTTAGCTTTTTATCATCTACAAAGGAGTAAGGTAAATTGCTATTTTCTGTATTTGTGAGTTTTTTTCGTCCCACAAACACACCATCTAACCGAATTATTTCCAAGCCTAAATTAGCTAACTCTCCTGTTTCTGATGCCCCAACTAAGATTAAACCTTCCGTTTTTAGTAAACGATTTAAACTTTTTAATGTTATTTTTCTAGATAATGAATCAAAATAGATTAAAACATTCCGACACCAAATAATATCATAAGATTGTCTATCACATAAAAACTGCGAATCGAGTAAATTACCTTGACTAAAGTTGACAGTATTCTTGACTTGATCAGATATTTGATATTCTTTACCTATAGGTTGAAAATAGCGGGTTTGAAATTCTAAATTATGACCCCTAAAAGAATTGCGTCCATAAATTCCTCTTTTGGCTTTAGCTAAAGATTTTTTACTAATATCAATTGCATCAATATGAAACTGATTTGGCTGTAAACCTAAATTCAACAATGTCATAGCCAGAGAATAAGGTTCTTCACCAGTAGAACAGGGAACACTTAACAAGCGAAGTTTGCTGTGGTGAAATTTATTTAACCATTGAGAATGGACATAGTTTGTTAAAGCATCATAAGGTTGACTATCACGAAAAAACCAAGTTTCGGGAACAACTATCAATTCTACTAATTCATCAAATTCTTGAGTTGAAGTCTGTAAAATCTGCAAATATTTATCTACATGACTAAGACCGCACAGAGAACGACGAATTTCTACAGCTTTAGAAATTTTTCTAGAACCAATAATATTGACATCAATCCCCATTTTTTTGCATAATAGGTTTTCAAGTTCTGGACAACTCATTTATATAACCTTCTCCCCCTGTTAATAAGTAAGTATTTTGGACATCAGCAAATAATTGTTCTAAATGAATCCGCTGAATAATCCCCTTTTCATCCATCAGCATACCGCCTAAATATGGCGCTTCTTTCACCCGAATACCAGAATCAACAAAATCTGTTTCTGGTTTATTTAAAGTTTCTGTAATTCTTTCTGCTACTAATCCTAAATATTGTTGTCCATAATTTTGATGAGGATAGCTTACCATAATAATCCGGGTACTCAGACAAAAGCGGCTAGATGTACCACGAATTAAATGACACAAATCTATAACTGGGACAATTTTACTCCGGTAATTAAATAAACCAGCTACATATTCCGGGACATGATGTACTTTTCTTAACGCCACTCTGGGGATAACTTCCACCACACGAGAACTTTCAATGGCGTACAAATCTTTACTAACGTAGAAAAGTAGCATTAACATAGCGGTGTTTTCCAAGGTAATTGTAAACACAAAATCATATCATATTTATGGACTTTATCTGTTATTTAATCAGTTGCTCAAATTCAAAAAACTTGATTAATACTTCTAAAGGTGTTTCTGCATCTGTGGGGGTAGTTGATTCAATTTCTTGGATAGTTTCTAGATTTAAATATTTAAAGACTTCTTGGGTTAAAGTTGGAATTGCATCTGCTGGTAAAGATGCTAATTCACGAGACAGACGATTTAACCGAGATTTGGCAAAATTAACCTGAAATTTTCCCCGTCTTAGTAACCGCTGTCTAATATTTTCATAAAGTTCTGGATTATCTATATACAAAGTTGCCACACTTTGATTCTGAATGAGGGGAATAATGTCTGGATTTTCTTCTAATAGAAGTAAGCTCCCTTCCCGGTTATAGGATGTTATTCCTTCCATACCTAAAGAAGCAATATCAGCTATAGCAACGATACAAGCTATTGGTGAAATAGGTTTATTTTCATAATAAAGAGATGGTTGATAAATGGCTTGCTCAGTCACATCATAATCACAAATAGTAGCGATGATTGCTTCTTGAATGATTGCTAAATCTGTATCGGTGAAAAGTGCTGTACTATCTGGCTGAAATGCCGATATTTGTTGATTTAAAATCTGAATATAGTTAAATAGTTTTTCAACAGTTGCATTTTCACTGACACCAGCTTCTCGTCGTCTAGATGTATGGGGTTGGTGGGGGATAAAAATTTGTACTAAGTCATGGGAAATTGCACAAACATCTAATAACAATTCCATCCTTTTAATTGTTTCTACATCTACTGATAAATAAGAGCTAATTACCTGAAAAATTAACCGAGCGCGTTGTTGTACAGCCATTAAATGATTTTTTGAATGGTAGTACAATTGCTTTTCAGTAATTTCTCTCTCAAACTCTACTAGAACATATTGATTTACCCTAGCTACACTTTCAGAAAAATTATTAATGATGTCTGATTTAACTTCTTCAGCTAGTTGCTGTAATTGCCAGTTTTGTTCGTTTTGTGAATTCATATCTATTAAAAAATTTTTTTCTTCCTGGGAATAAAAAAGAGGTTAATGTTGCTTAACTGATAGTGAATTTAAACCTCATTTAACTTGACAAAGAATCAATCCAAACCACTTTTTTTCATCTGTCCAAGTTTTTAAAGTCTTTAATCCTTTACTCTGCAATTCCTTTTGTATCGTTGCTAAATTAAACTTACGAGAAATTTCTGTTAATATCCTTTCTCCAACTTCAAAGGCAACCTGTAAATTCAAAACATCTAAAGATACACAATGACTTTTTTGGCAATATAAATACATTTCAATTTGATGATCAATTTGATTGTAAATTGCTTGATGTCTAAATAAGTTGATATCAAAATCACCTTGAAAACGCCAATTCAAATGAGAAAGCATATTCAAATTAAAAGCAGCAGTCACTTCCTGACTATCATTATAAGCAGCTTCTAAAATATCCTTGGGTTTTTGTAAATCAACACCTAGCAAAAAGTAATCTCCTGGTTGTAAAGCGCGAGAAACTTGATTTAAGAAAATATCACATTCTTCTTGATTAAAATTCCCTAAAGAACTTCCTAAGAAAAACAACATCCGCGACTGTAAATAATTTGATTCTAAATGCACTAACGCTTGTTCATAAGTTCCTAATAGTCCATGAATAGAAAAATCAGGATACTTTTCTTGTAACTGGAAAACAGTAGTTTTTAGAATACCTCCACTCACATCAATAGGAAGATATCTACAAGAATTAGCAATTTTTTGATAAGCATCTAATAAAACTTGAGTTTTCGTAGAACTACCACTACCTAATTCTATCAATTCACAACAATTTGTAATTTCAGCAATTTCATCAGCATATTGTTGTAAAATCCAGGCTTCTGTCCGAGTTGGATAATATTCTGGTAATTCACAAATTTTTTCAAATAGTTGAGAACCAGGATCATCATAAAAATATTTAGGAGGTAAACTTTTCGGGTTTTGAGTTAACCCCTTAATTACATCTTTCCCATCAATACTTAACTCTTGATAATGATGATCTAAAACTGTTAAAGGCTGTGCAATCATTTTTTAAATCCTCTCTGTTGACTCTGCGACTCTGCGTGAAAAAAAAGATATTTATTTAATCTAAACTTGCAGCAACCCTAAAACCAACGTGTTGATAGAAATAAGGACGAAACCAGTTACGATAACATGATAAAGCCATTGTACCATTTGTTGCCCAAGAACCACCAAGCATCATAAAATGTTTATCATCAAAAAAAGGTGCAGATTGATCTTCATAAAGATAATGGGTTTTAAATCCTGGCAAGGGTTTTAAAGTTTCTGATAACCATTCCCAAACATTACCCCGTAAATCAGAAATACCAGATTGAGTATTTTCGGAAAACATTCCCACTGGAGTTGGGGAAATAAATTGTAAATTGAGATTGTAGTTATCTGCTAAACTAGAATCTCCAGATATGTTTTCTGATATTTTCAGAGCTTGATTCCATTCTGCTTCTGTCATTAACCGATTTCCTTTTCCCTGCCATTGACAGTAAGCCATTGCTTCATATTGGTTAACTTCCACTGGCCAATCTAAAGGTAAATCTATTTCATCAAATGTGGCACGATAACGGTAATTATTTTCTTGATCTATCCAGAATTTAGGATGTTGTATATTGTAGAGTTTTTTCCATTTCCAAGATTCAGCATTCCAATAACTTTCATGATTGTAACCACCACTTTGGACAAATTCTAAAAATTCTCCGTTAGTGATGAGATATTGACTAGCTAAAAATGGTTTTACTTCAACTTCGAGATGTCCATATTCGCTATCCCAACCAAAAGTTAGATCATCTTGGCTTTTTCCTAATTTCACCATACCACCAGACACTTCTCGCATTTGATTATCAAGAATTTCTCCATTAGTAGGTGCATAATTCCATCCTTGAGGGCGTTTTAATTTTCCCACGGGTAATTGACGTATTAGCATAGACGAGGTTTCGACATGAATGCGACTATGTTCTATACCCATTAATAAAGCCCAGATAGGATGCTGTTGATGAATGGGTAAATTTATGGGAGTCCTATTAATAACTGCTGTAATTTCCTCTTTAGCTTGGTCTCGATATTCCCAGACTTTTTTAATATCAGGCCAGTTAACTCCTTGAATAGCTACCTCTAATTCTGCTGGGGTTTCTGGATCAACTCCAACTTCAAAAAGAGTTTCAAATTGAGGATTAATTTGATGTTTTATTAATCCAACTTGAAGTAATTTGTTGATGTAAAAAACTGCTGAATGTCCCAGATAGAAAATTAATTTATTTCTTAAAGGATCGGGATTTAGATAAAAAGTTTCGTCTGTAACCAAACTTTTCATCAAGGTTTCTTCCAGTTCCCAGGAATTT
Organism: Dolichospermum sp. OTE_70_metabat_362_sub; assembly: GCA_031374905.1. GTDB lineage: Bacteria > Cyanobacteriota > Cyanobacteriia > Cyanobacteriales > Nostocaceae > Dolichospermum. The sequence goes on along the minus strand of JANMGZ010000066.1, from coordinate 5,094 downwards.
TCAAAATAGTTGAGTAGTGTTGTTGAACTACAATTATCGAGTTTAGGAATATGGGCGTTTGTCATTTTCTTACCCTGGGAAATTATTGATATGACCTGAATTAATTAAATTTTGTAAATAAAGCCACAGCCTAATTTTAGCATTGATAGAAATTTTATCTCAGTAATAAACACTTACAGAACTTTTTGTGCAATAATTAGAAGCTATGTAGTTAAATAGCCTATATAATGACTATTTTGGGATTTTTAACTAAAATTTAATCTTTTTAGCAATTTTGCCAAAAATCCAATTCCTATCTTTATAAAAGACAAATATAAATAATCTTTTTAGGCTAATCTAAAATAAGGGTATGGATTGCCAAAATGTCAAATTTTTGAGCAACCTCGTCAGGCTTATACATTGCCACTACTATGGTATTTTAGCGTTAGATACGACCAAACCTATATTGAGGTTAAAAAAAATAGATTACTATCTTTGCTACTGGTAATGGATAAGGGCAATAGGTAATAGCTCTAATATGTGTTCAATGACCACTGACTAATGACTAATGACTAATGAGTATTTCCACTTCGGTACTGAGTGATTTATTAAACTCACTCCCCCATCTGCGACCCCAGTTATATTTTAAGGCTTCACTAACTGCGCTCTCCCATGCCATGGAAGATCAAGTTTTAGCAGCTAATTTGGATCGTCCCTTGATTATTGCTAGTTTTCAGAAAGAGCGATTCTACAGACAAGAAGCCCATCGCTATCGACGACTTGCTCAAAAAAGTAATCAAATATATGTATTATCTGCGCCAGAAACAGGGTTTGCTAATAGCTCAGAATATTATGAAAAAATCGCTTTTGAACATGATGATGCTTTAGCTCAAGAATGGCATTTGCTAGTAGTTGCTGATAATTATGCTACTTGCTTGGTATGTCGAGAAAGCTTGGGTTCTCTGACTAAAAATCAAGAAATCCCAGACATGATCCCTAGCTTGGACATGGATACAGCGAGAAGATTTGAGGGAATTTGGACATCGGAAAAGGGGGTGTGTTTAAAAGCTGCCCAATTGTTATTAGATAGAATTCAGATTTATCGGCCGGATTTGGCCAATAAAGTTGAAGAAATAAAGCAGCGGTTTAGGATTGAGGAATCAACAAACGCATCAAAAGTTAATGTCAGTCATAAGTATGTTGATGATATTGATACTGATCCATTTGTGCAAAGGTTGGTTACATATCTGCAAGCTAGTCAATATAAACTGCATAAAGCTTACCGTTCGATTGCGGCTCAAGCCAGAAAAGAAAGGTTGGTAAATTCAATTAGTACAGCAATTAGGCGATCGCTTGATCCGCAAGAAATTCTCCAAGCTGCGGCTCAAGAGCTGGGGCAACATTTAGAAGCCTGTCGTTGTCTAATTTACCGCGCCCAAGCTACAGACGCGAAAGCTATCATTGAACATGAATTTTTGAACTCTAAGGTGACATCTGTACTGGGTCAAAGTTGGGAGTTAGAACATAATCCGCTATTTCAACAGGTATTACAACAGCTTGAGGGCATAACTGTTGCTGATACCCTAGGAGATGATCATGTCCAGAAATCACCAGTTTTATCTGCCGTTGTCAAGAAGTTTGGCGTGCGTTCTTGGTTAATTGAGCCGGTCTTATATCAAGGGCGATTGCTAGGAATTGTGGAGTTACATTACTGCTATTTTCCTCCCCATGAATGGCAACCTGGGGAGTTAGACTTAGTAAAAGCGATCACTACTCAAATTGGTGCAGCCCTGATTCAAGCCGAATCTTTTGCCAATTTAGAAGAACTCAATCAACAACTAGAAGCCTTAGACCGCACCCGCAGTAACCTAATAGCCATCACCGGTCATGAACTCCGTACCCCCCTATCTACTATTCAAGTTTGTTTAGAAAGCCTGGCTACGGAACCGGATATGCCTTGGGAATTACAACAGGTAATGCTGAGTACAGCCCTTTCCGACTCCGAAAGAATGCGGAAACTGGTACAAGACTTTTTAACTCTTTCTAACTTAGAAAGTGGCAGAGTAGAATGGCATCCTGAATCATTAACCATCCAAGAATGCGTAGATTTAGCACTCAGTCGGCTACGGACACGCTCTAGCCAAGAAAAAATCCCTAAAATTCAAACCCAAATTTCTCCAACTTTACCTTTAGTCAGGGCTGACGGTGATTGGTTGGTGGAGGTATTAGCCAAACTTGTAGATAATGCTTGTAAATTTACTCCGTCTTCCGGACAGATTAAGATTAAAGCTATTAGCAATGCTCAGGAAATGTTAGAAGTTACAGTCTCCGACACAGGTAGAGGAATTGAACCAAATCGCTTAGAAATCGTTTTTGACCGCTTTTATCAAGAAGAAGGGGCATTGCGTCGAACTACCGGCGGCACAGGATTAGGTTTAGCCATTTGTCGGCAAATTGTCAATGGTTGGAATGGAAGAATTTGGGCAGAGTCCACAGGTAAGGATCACGGCAGCCAGTTCCATTTTACTATACCCATTGTACCGGAGAGTCAACAGGGAGTTTAGTCCCGTGCCATAACGACAATTTTTAACAGCAACCTCCTTAAAAATCCGCATCCTAAATGTTAAAGTTACAATGATTCCTATAGATGACAATATTCGCAGTTGGCAAAAACCAATTATTAATTATTGGTTAATTGGGATTAACCTAATAATATTTTTTTGGGAAATAAAATTAAACTGGAGTGATGAATTAGGGGATTTAATTAATAATTGGGGAATAATTCCCGCTCAAATAAATATTTCCATTGCTAACGCTTTTTTTTACAATTCTGCGGCTTGGGTAATTGTCTTTTGGCGACTAGTTTCTTTACTTGTATCGCTGTTTCTTCATGGCAGTTTCAGCCAAATTTTGGGAAATATGCTATTTCTATGGGTATTTGGTAAAACAGTAGAAAGTATTTTAGGACATAGACCATATTTAATTCTTTACTTGACTTCTGGCTTTTTTTGTGGAATTGTCCAAATTATCTTGTCATCAGATTTAACAACTCCCATTATTGGTGCTAATGGAGCTATTGCATCTATTTTAGGTGCATATATCATCAGATTTCCCCAAGCAAAAATATATTCAGTATTAACTTTATTATTTTTATATATACCTGTTGAAGTACCAGTAATTTTCTACCTATTTTGGTGGTTTATCCAACAGTCATTTTATGGCATAGGTAGTTTAAATCTTGCAGGTGATAGTGCCTTTTCTAATGTAAGTTACTGGGGACAATGTGCCGCCTTAGTTACAGGTGCTGCTTTCATGAAAATCAGACAAAAGTTTTAATATTAATTCATCTGCGTTTATCTGCGTTTTATAATTCTATCCAACTTCATATTAAATTGATATAACTCATTGTGATCCTGACGATACCGAAAAACCTGTAAGATAGGGTAATTCATATTGGAATTTTAAATTAACTTAGATGTCTGTAGTTTCTAGCATTACCGTTAAAGTTCCCGCCACAACGGCGAATTTAGGACCAGGGTTTGATTGTATTGGTACGGCGTTGAAGCTGTACAATGAATTTAAATTTACTATTCTCGATACAGATGGGTTAATTATTCAAGTTTCCGGCACAGAAGCAGAAAAAGTACAAACTGATGAGAGTAATCTTTTATATCTGGCGTTTGTCAAACTATATGAATATATAAAACAAACACCTCCAGCGGTGAAAATAGAAATTAAGTTGGGTGTGCCTTTGGCACGGGGTTTAGGTAGTTCTGCGACTGCTATTGTCGGCGGGTTAGTTGCGGCCAATGAGTTAGCGGGTTCGCCTTTGTCTGAGTTGCAGGTAATGGAATTAGCGATCGCCATGGAAGGACATCCTGATAATGTAGTACCAGCTTTATTGGGTGGATGTCGTCTAGCGGCCACCAGCAGTACAGGTTGGGAAATTTGTGATATTCCCTGGCATCGGGATATAGTACCCGTGGTAGCAATTCCTGATTTTGAGTTATCAACCTCAGAAGCGCGAAAAGTTGTCCCCACAGAAGTTAGTCGTGCTGATGCAATTTTTAATATTTCTCATTTGGGTTTATTATTGCGGGGTTTAGCAACTAATCGGGAGGAATGGTTAAAAGCCGCTTTACAAGATAAGTTACATCAACCTTATCGCCAAACTTTGATTCCTGGTTATGAAAGTGTTAATGAGGCTGCTATTAATGCTGGTGCTTATGGGATGGTGATTAGTGGCGCGGGTCCCACACTGTTAGCTTTAGTTGATACAAGTTGTGCAAAATCCGTAGAAACAGCAATGGCAAATGCCTGGACGCAAAAGGGAATTAAATCAATTGTGCGATCGCTTCCCTTGGATACGCAAGGGGCGGTTATTTTGTAATTTGTAATAAGAAAAGAAATTACTGTTACATGATAAATCTAAGTAAATTGACAAAAGAAAACTCAATAAATAAAGGTTTCTACCCCTAAAATAGAAACAAACGAGTAAATTTAATTTTCTCCAACTAATTATGAACTACCGAGATTACATCACGATTGAACCAAATAAACGCGGTGGTAAACCTTGCGTGCGGGGTTTGCGGATAACGGTTTATGAAGTGCTGGAGTACCTAGCTTCTGATATGACAGAAGCAGAAATACTTGAAGACTTTCCTGATCTAACGCGGGAAGATTTTAAAGCCTGTATCGCTTATGCGGCTGACCGGGAGCGTCGGTTTATGACTGTGCCAATATCCGCATGAAATTACTTTTTGACGAAAATCTTTCTCCCAAGTTACCGCTTCGTCTGACTGACCTTTTTCCAAATTCCCTCCACGTTCGAGATGTTGACATGAAATCAACTATCGATCCAATAGTTTGGGATTATGCAATAGAAAGGAGATTAGGAAAATGATATCACTCTATAAAAATCCTTATGAACGATTAGAAATATTTCTGAATGAATATCAACCCCAGCTAGAAAAGGCAATTCAAGCAATTCAAGCCCTCAAAAATACTGATCCCAACTCCGAAGAATTTTCCCAAGCACTTGCTGATCTTTATGCTTGTTCCACAGTCCTTGAACCCTATTCAGAAGGCATGGTAGAGGCAATTGATCAATTTACC
>JANMGZ010000051.1:0-13141 GCA_031374905.1 Dolichospermum sp. OTE_70_metabat_362_sub | reverse complement strand
AAGAACAAAGCACTTGCTGACTTAGAACGAGAAGTTAAACGAAGCAAAATACAACAGGAATGGGACGAGCTAAACCGTAAACAAAAAGAACAAGATCTGAAGGATGAGAGCCTAAATCCTGAGAAAAAACTTCCCATTTATGAGCGTCTTCCCGTTTATGAGCGTCTTCCCATTTATAAACAACGAGAAGCCCAAGGCAACACCCAAACCCGCAACGCCTTCGACCCCAACGACATCATCGGACCCGGCGGCACAGGAACAGATCGCTGGCTCACCCCCGATCCCATCCTCCCCTACACCATCCGCTTCGAGAACGTAGCCACCGCCACCGCACCCGCCGTCCTCGTCAACATCACCCACACCCTCGACACAGAACTCGACCTCAACACCTTCGAGCTAGGCGACTTCGGCTTCGGTAGCACCACCATCACCGTCCCCGACGGACTGCAAAACTACACCACCCGCCTCGACCTCCGCGACACCATCGGCGACTTCGTAGACTTCACCGCCACCCTCGACACCGCCACCCGCCTCGTCACCTGGAAAATCATCACCATCGATCCCCTCACAGGAGAACCCGCCGAAGGAGTCACCGACGGCTTCCTCCCCCCCAACACCGCCAACGGCGACGGCGACGGCTTCGTCAACTACCGCATCAAAGCCAAAAGCGACACCCCCAACGGAGCCAGCCTCGATGCCCAAGCCAGCATCGTCTTCGACACCAACGCCGCGATCGTTACCCCCGTCTGGTCGAATAAAATTGATACGGCTCTACCCAGCAGCCAAGTTACGTCCCTACCCGCCAACAGTAGCCCCAACTTTAATGTTGCATGGACAGGCGCTGACAATGGTAGCGGTGTAGCCAAATATGATATTTACGTCTCCGACAATGGCGGTAATTTCACAATCTGGAAACAAGGTATCACAGAGACTTCCGCAACTTATACAGGTGAATTAAATCATGTTTACCGCTTCTACAGCGTGGCTACGGATGGCGTAGGTTTCCAAGAATCTGCCCCAAATCAAGCCGATACTTCTACAACTGTAGTTTTGGTAAATAATCCACCGACAGTTGAGAAGGCAATAGTAGATCAAAATGCTAAACAAGGAACTGCTTTCAATTTCCAAATTCCTACCAATACCTTTGCAGATATTGACGCGGGTGATGTTCTTACCTATTCTGCAACCTTAGAAAATGGTAATGCTTTACCAAATTGGTTAACTTTCAATTCTGCAACTCGCACTTTTAGCGGTACTCCAACTAATGATAATGTAGGGAATTTGAATGTTAAAGTGGCAGCTACAGATAAAGCCGGAGCATCTGTTAATGATATCTTTACTCTCGCAGTCGAAAATATCAACGATGCACCCGTTCTCAAAAATCCACTTTTAGATCAAACAGTTAAGGTCAATTCTACCTTTACATTTACACTACCCAAAGATACCTTCTCAGATCCAGACGCAGTTAATCCCTATAAAAACCTCGTCATCTTTGGTGATAGCCTCTCAGATACAGGTAACGCCTACAAAGCATCCGCTAACACCTTTCCAGCACCACCTAATTATCAAGGACGTGCTTCTAATGGTTTAATTTGGGTTGATTACTTTGCACCTGATTTACAATTTACAAACCCATCAATCCAAAACTACGCTTTTTTTGGTGCAAATACAGGTATAAGCAACACTTTTGGGCAACTAACCGTACCCGGATTACTCACACAAATCCAGCAATTTAAAACTGTAAATGCCAATTCTATTGGTAAAGATGGACTGTATGTAATTTGGACTGGTGCTAATGATTTTCTGAATCTTGCTACCGATCCTACTCAGGCTGTGACTAATGCAGTTACTAATATTAGTAGTGCGATCGCAACTTTAGCAGAATTAGGTGCTAAAGAAATTGTTGTTGGCAATTTAACAGATTTGGGCGCTCTTCCTGGAATTATTGCTAATAACAATGTAGCTAATGCCAGAGCAATTTCTATTGGCTTTAATACAGCTTTAAATCAAGCTTTAAATAATTTAGAACCAGCCCTCAATGTTGATTTATCCTTGGTAGATATCTTTGGTTTGAGTACAGCAGTTCAGACTAATCCTGCTAATTACAAATTCACGAATATTACTCAGCCGCTAATTACAGCTACTAATCCAGTTAACCCTGATCAATATGCTTTTTGGGATGATGTTCATCCCACGACAAAACTGCATCAGTTAGTAACAGATACATTTGAAAATACACTGCTCAATGATGGAGTAATCCCTGATTTAATTAAATAGTCCGCCACTTTAGCTGATGGTAATAAGTTACCAGATTGGCTGAATTTTAACTCTACAACTCGAACCTTTAGTGGTACTCCCAACACAGGAAATGTAGGTAAAGTAGATGTCAAGGTAATTGCGACAGATAAAGCCGGGGCAACTGTCAATGATATCTTTACTCTCGCAGTCAACCAATCTACAACTGTAGGAACTCCAGGAGATGATAAATTAGTTGCCACTCCTGGTAGTCAATTCGATGGTCAGAACAATATTGTCTTTACAGGTGCAGGTAAAGATGAGGTAGAACTGTCCACTGTATCTGCTTTTCCCAACTCAGGTAATAACATCGTTGATCTGGGTAGCGATGATGATACAATTTTTGTGAATAAAGGCGATCGCGCTTTCGGCAGCGATGGCAATGACACCTTTGATGCTAGAGATGGCCAAGGTAATAACCGGATGTCCGGTGGTCTTGGTGATGATAGCTTCTATTTGGGTAGCAATGACCGGGCATTAGGTGGTGATGGTAACGATATCTTTAGAGTTGGACTTGGTGGTGGTAACTTAATTTCCGGTGGCGCTGGCGCTGACCAATTCTGGATTGTCAATGCTGAACTACCAAAAGCTGCTAATTCCATTCTTGATTTCCAAATGGGTACTGATGTGATTGGTATTCAAGGTGCTGTTAGTTTAGGTATTACCACATCTGCACTCAAGTTAAATCAAGTTGGTGCAGATACCGCGATTGTCTTCAATAATCAAACTCTTGCTACTCTGACTGGTATTCAAGCCAGTAGTTTGAGTTTGACAGATTCTAAACAGTTTGTCTTTGCGTAACAAGGAGGTAGAGGTTTAGCAGTGCTTAGTGGTGTCAACTTAACGTAAATTGATGTCCCTTTAAGCCAGGGAATAAATTCCCTGTCTAAAAGCTAAAGTCGTTTTAAACCCACTATTTTGGCATAACTAGGATATTTTTTGATTTTCAGTTAACCAGAGTGCGTTTTAACGCACTTTAGCTTTGAGACCGGAACTTAAGTTCCGGGCGGGAATGTTGCAGCCAAACAAATAAGCTATCCTTAGCCTAAGTTGACACCAATGAGCTTTTGCTTTACCCCTACATTTATATTCATAATTGGGATATTTTTTAGTTAGAAGTCCCTGACCTGAAAACTTTTGTAGTTAGGTGAGAGAATCAAAAACCACTTCCACCAATCTCCCTGACAAACTCCTCCAAAGCTTGTACAGTTCCCACTTCCCAAGCGCGTGCTACGGTAGCAGGTATTATCTGCAATAAAGGAATATTCGGAAAAATCAGACTGCTATCAGATTTAATATAATTTCCATCACTGAGCAAATAAATACTTAACTTACCACCATCATAAATCCATAATTCAGGAACACCTATAACTCGATAGGCTGCCAAAGTTGTTTTAGAAGTCACATCTATTTCTATTGCTAAATCAGGTGGGGGATCATTTATTTCTAATCTCCGCTTATTGATCATTATTTGGTAATTTTGAATATAAAAACACGCATCTGGTTCTACAGCGGCTGTATTTTCTCGCTTGAAAGTTGTTGAACCAAAAGGTTCGTATTTTTTCCCCATTTGCTTCAGCAAAATTTTAACAATATCAGAAATTAAGTCTTTGGGCTTTTCGTGTTCAGGTAGGGGAACCATGATTTCTAGAGTAGAATTACTGTACGCAACTCGCGCAGAACGCTTTTCTCCCAGTTCTTGCAAAATCGCCTCAAATTCTTGCCAACTCACATTCTGAATAGTCACCACACTACCAGGTGCTAACTGCATTTGGCTAACGGGTTTTACTACGGGGGATATAGTAGCCATACTTTTCAGACTGAAACTGCCTTAGTTCTAGAGTAACTGATTGAGTCGGGTGCGTCAGCTAGAGGAAATCTGTTTTTTGCCAAATTAACGGGTCTGACGCACCCTACAAGTGATAAAATCCACCTTAAAAATCATCAATTAACTATGATCGTAAAGAGTAAAATTCCTATCTAGCCAAATAATATAAAATACAGTTCCATCTCTATAACCAACCATTGGTTTCATACCAGAGAATCGAAAAGCAATAAAATTTACATCTTCTGTAATAAAATTAGGAATTGGTGCTTTTATAGCATCTCTAGAAATTTTCTCATAACCAAGTTTATGTCTATCTTGGGACTGTATTTGACTCCAAGTTAATTTACTCAATCTATACAGTTTTAGTGAAAATGCAGCTTGATCATCTTTTTCACATTTTGTGATGCAATATTCACCTTCTAGATAACGTAGAGAAAATGTCGGAGGTTGTTGTTCTGGGGGAATTGCTTGTTTATCAAATGGAGCAGCTAGTTTGTTTCCTTGTTCTTTTTGCGGTGGTTTAAATCTTTTTTTACTACTCATTTGCATTTACAAGCTGAGTATTAAAGTGTTTTTTGAGAGCTTGATGACTGATAATTAGAGTATCTTGACGTGCATCTTTCCAAGGTTCTTCCTCATGAATTAAACTTAATAATTTCCATGCAGAAAACTGACCATACACAGAATAAACCTCATCTAGTAGTTCACGAGTTTGCTGATCATATTTTGAAAAATCAACATTACTAGGAATAGGAATCGCATTAGAACCAAAGTCTTTATACTCATGATAAACTTCAGGCACTACAGGTCCATGTGTCCATGCCTCAATAGATTCAGGAAACAGAGGCTCATCATACAGTGCCAAGTTAAAACCCTGAGCGTAGTAAAGTAATTTTTGCAGTTTGAGATTAGAAATTAAATCCCCGGCATCTTCATCTGTTTGAGCTAGAAAATACTTAGCAATATCATGACCACTTAGCATACTTTTTCTCCCATCTCTCAATATCAATAAATATCAGTTTTTGCAAATAGTATAAAAAAATACTTTTTATCACTTAATCAGAAACATTTGGCGACAATAGTATTTATATACTAATATAATCCTCTAAAATGCTAAAATATTCTCAACTATACCAATCTCACCCTTTCCGACCGGCAAAGGAAAAAAGTTCACAGAAATTTAACAATGTGTACCAATAATTTGGTAACTTAGTACATAGTTTGCAACAATTAGGGAAAAATTACGTTGAGTTACCATCCAGATGCCATTGCCGCCCACGGTGGAGAGTTAATTAACCGGGTTGCTTCCTCAGCACAAAGAGAAATATTTCTCTCCAAAGCTGACTTTTTACCACGTGTGGAACTTGATGAGCGAGCAGTTTCTGATTTAGAAATGATTGCGATTGGTGGTTTTAGTCCTTTGACTGGTTTCATGAACCAAGCAGACTACAACCGAGTCGTCACCCAAATGCGGTTAGCTAACGGTATTGTCTGGTCAATTCCTATTACACTGTCTGTAACCGAAGCAGTAGCAACCCCTCTACAAGCAGGTAGTTTGGTGCGTCTGGATAACTCCAGAGGTGAGTTTATTGGGGTATTGGAACTGACCGAAAAGTATACCTACGACAAACAACAAGAAGCCATCAATGTTTATCGCACTGATGATGCTAAACATCCTGGGGTGCAGGTAGTATATAACCAAGGTTCTATTAACCTAGCTGGTGATATTTGGTTATTGCAACGTGACTCTCATCCCTATTTTCCTAGCTACCAAATTGATCCGGCTGCATCGCGGGAAATGTTTCGAGAAAAAGGCTGGAAAACAATTGTTGGGTTCCAAACTCGCAATCCTATCCACCGCGCCCATGAATATATTCAAAAGTGCGCTTTAGAAACTGTAGATGGTCTATTTTTGCACCCACTGGTAGGGGCAACTAAGGACGATGACATTGCCGCTGATGTCCGGATGCGTTGTTATGAAATTTTGTTAGAACACTATTACCCTGTAGATAGAGTAATTTTAGCCATTAACCCGGCCGCAATGCGTTATGCAGGTCCTAGAGAAGCAATTTTCCATGCTTTAGTTCGCAAGAATTATGGCTGCACACATTTTATTGTGGGACGGGATCATGCTGGTGTGGGTGACTACTATGGCACTTATGACGCTCAATATATCTTCGATGAATTCGCCCCTGAAGAGTTGGGAATTGTGCCAATGAAGTTTGAACACGCTTTTTATTGTAAGCGCACCAAACAAATGGCCACAACCAAAACCAGTCCTAGCAAACCAGAGGAACGGGTTCACCTATCTGGAACAAAAGTTAGAGAAATGTTACGTCGGGGTGAGTTACCACCACCAGAATTTTCTCGTCCAGAAGTAGCGGCTGAGTTAACCCGGGCTATGCGGATTTCTCCTGTATTAGTTTAGAGTGAACTACTCCGCCGTAAGACGGAGCTTCCCAATTCATCGGGAATAGCCTCCAGAACTCCATAGTTCTATTGGACTTACATTCCCTCCAAGGGCAGGAGTCCTGGTCCCCAAGACCCAAATCTTTTCCTTGCGACATAACCTATTAGCTTGGTTTTCGCTTATGGCATTGATGGTCAAGATACTCAATATCTTACCAGAAAATCCTGGGGATTCGTCATACATCCAGAATTTGTTTTTACAAGTAGAAAATCAATTCCAGATGCAATCCTCATCCCCTGCTCACAATCCCCACCTTATCAGTACATTGAAGGTGGGGACTTCCGCAAATTGTTAAGATCAGAAACTTTACTGTACAGACTTTAGCCTTTAAGCTATTAGGTAATGGGCTGGAGTCTGATTGCTAATTATGAAACGGCGTAGGTTTTTACAGCAGGTTAGCGGCTTATTAGCAGCATTGGGGTTAGCTGAAACTGAGTGGTTGAGTTTGGGAAATCCCTATTACCAAGCTTTGGCACAAACTAACTCGCGTAAATTGGCATTATTAATAGGTATTAATCAATATCCACAAAGTCCTGCCCTGGGGGGTTGTGTCACTGATGTGGAATTGCAAACAGAATTGTTAATTAGTCGGTTTGGTTTTGTAGCATCAGATATTCTGACGTTAACTAACGAACAAGCTAGTAAAGATTTTATTAAAGCGGCTTTTTTAGATCATTTGAGTAAGCAAGCCAAAACTGGGGACGCAGTGATTTTCCATTTTTCCGGCTATGGGACTCGTGTTAATTTGGCAAATGAGGAGATCGCCGACTTATTGAAGAAGTCGGGGATCTATAGTTCTGAAAATGCCATAGTTCCTGTTGATGAGAATAATTTATTAGTAGAAACTCTGTTATTATTATTGCGATCGCTGCCTACGAATCGAGTCACAGCAGTATTAGATACTAGTTATTATTATCCTAGTGAATTAAAACCCAGTTGTTTGCAAATTCGTACCCGTCCAGAATTATCATTAACAACTTTACCAATAGAAGAATTAGAGTTTATTCAGCAACTCAAAACCCAACTATCACCTGTTAATAATACCCTAATTCTCAATGCTACTTCACAAGCAAACCAGCAAGCAAGAGAATTTCTTTTTTCTAATGGGAGTGCGGGATTATTTACTTACGCCTTAACTCAATATTTATGGGAAACTTTTCCAGCTAAAACAATCCGAGTTATCCTATCTCATGTTGCCAGTTCTATGTATAAACTGAGTGGGAATCAACAACCAAGCCTATTAAGTGAGCAGAAAAATCCTCAAAATTCCTTAATTGGTGATTATTTTCCGATTGATCATGCCAGAGGTGTTGGTCTAGTTAAAGCAATTGAAGACGATAGCAAAATAGTTGAATTGTGGTTAGGAGGATTACCTCTACAAATTCTAAAAAATTATGGCGTAAATTCTCGCTTAACCCTAGATACGGGAGAACAGTTAATTATAAAATCGCGGAATGGATTAATAGCTAAGTCCCAATTTACGAATAAAGAAATTATCAATTTACCCCAAGTTGGACAAATAGTAAAAGAAGCTATTCGCGTATTACCTCGAAATATTCATCTCAATGTGACTTTAGATCAAGGGTTAGAAAGAATTGAACGGGTAGATGCTACGAGTGTTTTTTCAGGTATTAGTCGCATTGTTAATATTATTACTACCGATAGCCTACGTGGCGCAGCCATAGAAACCGCTGATTATGTGTTTGGTAAAGTTGTCCAGATACCTAGCCGTTATGGTCTTTTTTCTCCTGGAGGTGAACTAATTATGAACACCATCGGGGAAGTTGGAGAAGCGGTGAAGGTAGCAGTGCAAAGATTAACACCAAAATTTTCTACTCTGTTAGCATCCAAGTTATGGCAACTTACCGAAAATGAAGGGACTTCTCGGTTACAAGTTAAAGCAACTTTAGAAGTTGTTAACAATATTGTCCCCCGCGTTGTCATGATTAGGGAAACCTTGGAAACTAATAGTACCTATCAAACACCCAATTATCAAGGAATAGCCATTCCTACAGTTCCCGCAGGTAGTCGTTTGCAGTATGGGATTGAAAATTTGAGCGATCGCCCTATATATTTAATTTTAGTAGCTTTAAATAATCATCAAAGTGCCTTTGGTTTTTACCCGTGGGAAATTTTTCCACAAACAAATCTTCCCCCCAGCAAACCCCAATTAAGACAAATCCTAATTCCTCCGGGAAAAAGCTTGAAAATTCTCGATAATCAACCTATACCCGGCTGGTTAGTTCCTACACGTTCTACCGTTTGTGAACACCAAATTATTCTGAGTACAGCACCTTTTCCAGAAACTCTCACAGCATTAGCGATGCCCCCAGCAAGCGAAGCGATCGCTAAACTCACCACAGATCAACAAGCTATTAGTCCTATGACCAACCCTTTAGAAGTTGCCCTAGCTTTATTACAAGACTTACATAACGCCAGTAAAGTCAAACAAGATATTAATGTTACTACAACAGATGCTTATATTTTAGATGTTAATCATTGGGCAAGTTTAAACTTTAGTTTTCAGGTTGTTTAGAGAAAAGATCAGTGAATAGATGTAATCCAAACTAATATAACTTTTATAACTCCTAAATTCCAAATTTTTCCCAGCTTTATGTCTAATCAAATTAATCTCCAAGTAAATGGAGAAACTCGTAATTGTTTATCCCTAACTGCTTTACCAGAATTACTTCAACAGTTAGGTTTTAATCCTCGTTTAGTAGCAGTAGAATATAACGGTGAAATATTACATCGTCAATTTTGGTCGGAAACTCAAATCAAAAATGGCGATCGCTTAGAAGTAGTTACAATAGTTGGTGGTGGTTAATTCCTCAGCATTTTTGGACAATTTGAGCAGGAAATAGGGTTTTGCTGTCACTGTGTTTCTGTTGCGTGAAAAACTCCCTATTCCTCCTTCACAAACTCTAAATACCCTTTACTCAATTCCTCCACAGCCAAATCATAAAATTGTTTACCATGTTCGGCCGTTGCTAAATCTGGATTTGAACCCATGCGGCCGTCTGGATAACGTAAACGAAAATCAACAGCACTATAAATTTTATGTCCACTAGCAACTTCTGGATCAAGAAAAGCCTTTTTAATTGCTGCTGGATAAACATATTGGGTAACAGCTACTTCGCTAGGGGTAGCATGAGAACCTTCTTGATTACCATACAATTCTTTGGCAAGTTTGTACACGGAACTACCCATAAACCAATTAGCAACTTGACATTGCACTTTTGCAGAATTGGGAATTTGTAAATCTTCTAAATGAGCATAAGTTTCTGAAAAAGCAGCTTTAAGAGTTGCAATATTTCCTCCATGTCCATTAATAAAATAGAACTTGGTAAAACCAGCTTTTACTAAACAAGTTAAATAATCTTTAACTACTAAAATTAAAGTGCTAGGACGCAAACTAATCGTTCCCGGAAATGCAGTATGATGTAATGCCATTCCCACATTAATAGTTGGTGCTACCATTGCTTGAGTTAATTCACCAACTCCTTTTGATATAGATTCTGCACAAATTGCATCAGTCCCAATTAATCCTGTTGGGCCATGTTGTTCCGTCGAACCAATGGGTAAAATAATTCCTTGAGATTGTTGTAAATAAGTTTCAACTTCCGGCCAAGTGCTTAAATGTAAGAGCATTGTTGTTAAAGGAGTCAGGAGTCAGGAGTCAGGAGTCACAAGAAGGAAGAAGAAGAAAAGAAGAAAGGAAATTAGCCAATTACCAATTACCAATTACCAATTACCCAACTATTTCCCACCAACTAAAAGCCGGACCGATAAACCGGATTATTACCCACGCAACAACCATACATCCAATACCAATCCATGCACCACGAGTGGTGATAGCCACAAATTGTGAAGCTTGGGTTTTACTGATGGGAACCCAAGGTAATATTTTTGTAGTGTCTTGTCCGTAATCTTCTCCTAGTGAGTTTTTACGGCGTTTTGCTTCACCCATAATTTTACAATTTAGTTTTTTTTGAGTTCAATTTAAATTTTAATAGAAATTAGTCATTGGTTTCGTCGTTATGGAAATTAATTAACCAGAATCATCTTCATTATTCGCAGCAAACAAACTAGGATCGAGATAGTTTAAACGTGCTAGGGGACTAAGCGCAGAGAGGATTTGAACACCATAACTGCGGTTAACGACACGACTATCTAATAATGCCACAATCCCTTGATTTTCGCGGACGGGTGCGATCGCTCTTTGTAATTCGTTCATAGCTGTGGGTAGCAAATAGAGACGAAACCAGTCTTGGTGCGATCGCTTATAATGAGCTACTCTACCAGCTACCAAAGGATTTTCCAAAGATGGTAAAGGTAAAGTTGCAATAATTAACAATCTGGGTGAGGGTAAAACACTTTGATTTTCGCGCCAAAATTCCCAACCAGCAATCAAAATCCCATTTTCATCTAAACAAGTTTTTTCTACCTGTACCCGTGAACCAAATTCAGAAGCCAAAATTGCTCCTACTCTGGCTTTTAGCGGCACATCCCCAATTAATATTACCGTCATTCCTGGTGCAGTGGCACTCAAACATACTAAAGTGCGAATTTGATGAATCAAAGCTGGTTGAAATTCTGGAGTATTCGGTAAAGGCAACTTATAAGGCGCGTAAAGTTGAATTGCTTCCCCTTGACTATCAGCGGAAAACTTCAAACAAGTAACATCTTCTAAACCCAAGCGTTGTCGGAAAAGAGGTGCTTCTGTTTCCGGTTCTAAAGCACTACCAATTAAGACTACAGGTTGACGTTGCCAAAGCGAGGCGAGGATTTTACCTAATTCAATTGGGGCATAATGTAAAGAAAATAACCCTTGACGACGGGCAATAGTTGACCAAAATAAGGGAGGGGAAGAAGAATCCTCTAAATTTGGGAATTGTTGCCAAAAATTTCGCCAAACATCAGGAATACTATTTTTATCTAAAGCTAAATATAAATCTTGTAAAATTTCGATTTCTGGTTGAGAAATCAGATAACAGTGATAGGGATTTTCTGGATGTTGCAATAATTTATAAGTCAATTCTCCCCTAACTTCCCGAATTAAATCCGCTTCATCAGGATAAGCCAGTATTAACTGCTCCCAATCATGGGGTTCAATGGTTTGAGTAAGTTGAGAACGTACCCACTCTTCTAAATCGTCAACGCCATCAATAATTGTGGGAACATTAGCAGGAAATGAATTGTTATTAGTCAATTGTCCTTTTAACCAAGCTTGAGGGGATGTCAACAGCAAACCTTGAAAATCAGGACTTGGCCAAGTATCACCAGTTCTAATGGGCTTATTTGCTGGTAGCCATTGCTGTAGTCGGGGAATTTCTACCTTTAATAAACGTTGCTGTACAGTTTCCGAAGCGACAATAATCACAGAACCATGCCACATTAGAGCAGAAGCGATAAAACTGGTGCGATATCGCCCTTGATGTCCACAAACTGCCCCTACCTGAATTAAAGCACTCCGTCCCAACCGCAAGGCGCGTGCCACTAACCTAGCCATCGTTAGATGATGCGGCCAGGAAGGGAAACCCGTCTGCGATCGCAGGAAATTATGTAATGATAAATGAACTTCTGCTTCAATCACGCGCTTTTAATTCCATAACAAGTTATTTTTTCGTTGTCAGCAGTTCGTTGTCAATTGTCAATTATCAATTGTCAATTATCTCAATCACCATTCTTTTAAATTATGCCAACTTACCCGGGAATTTCCAGTGAAGCCTTTAGACATCCACTAGATCATCAAGCAGAACAAGCTTTACGCAGTTTACCGGGATTTGATTTAATCGCCCGTAAATTTGTAGAATTTTTCTATGAACGCCCTCAACTTGTCTATTTAATGGGTAACTCCATTCAAGTCGGACCGCGCCAATATTCCACGATTTACCAGATATTCCGGGAATGTGTCCGAGATTTGGACATTAGCGGTGAACCGGGATTATTTATTGCTCAGGATGCCCAAGTTAATAGTTATGCTTTAGGACAAGAAAATCCTTACATAGTCGTTAACACTGGGTTACTAGAGTTACTCAATGAAACCGAACTACGAACTGTATTAGCTCATGAATTGGGACATATTAAATGTGGTCATACTATTTTAATTCAAATGGCGATGTGGGCGATGAATGCTGCTGAAACCATTGGTGACTTAACCTTCGGTGTAGGTAAATTTGTCAGTCAAGCCTTGATTTATGCTTTTTTTGAATGGCGACGCAAAGCTGAATTATCGGCTGATAGAGCGGCTTTATTAGTCATGGATGATTTAAATCCAGTCATGTCATCCATGATGAAACTCTCTGGAGGTAGTAACAAATATGCCCATGAATGTAGTTTACAAGAATTTATTCAGCAGTCGGAAAAATATCAGGCACTAGATGATGATGGGCTGAATCAAGTATATAAATTCCTACTATACAATGGCGCACAAGGCATGATGTTGAGTCATCCTTTTCCTGTGGAACGGTTGCATTATCTACGCAGTTGGGCAGTATCAGAAGAATATCAGCAAATCAGAAAAGGCAATTATCAGTGTTCTCCTG
>JANMGZ010000307.1:0-4996 GCA_031374905.1 Dolichospermum sp. OTE_70_metabat_362_sub | reverse complement strand
GGTAAAACCGTCCGCTGGTACGGCTTGGGAGTCGCCTTATTAGACTTTGTATTGATGATTTTTGCTCTATGGCAGGGTTACGACTTTCAAAGTTCAGCCTTACAAATGACAGAAAGCTATCCTTGGATACCCCAGATTGGCTTTAACTGGTCGCTAGGCATTGACGGTTTATCAATGCCCCTGATACTTCTAACAGGCTTCATTAACACACTCGCAGTATTCGCGGCTTGGAAAGTAACCACCAAGCCGCGTTTATTTTATGCGTTGATGTTAATCATGTACAGCGCGCAATTAGGTGTATTTCTCGCTCAAGATTTATTAATGTTCTTCTTGATGTGGGAAGTAGAATTAGTACCCGTTTACTTGCTAATTGCTATCTGGGGAGGTGCAAACCGCCGTTACGCAGCTACAAAATTTATTATCTATACCGCCGCAGCATCTATATTTATACTGATAGCTGGTTTTGCAATGGCTTTTTATGGTGATAACTTCACCTTCAACATGACCGAATTGGGAATGAAAGAATATCCCAAAACCTTAGAACTAGCACTCTATGCAGGTTTCTTAATCGCTTACGGTGTCAAACTACCAATTTTCCCCTTGCATACATGGTTGCCTGATGCTCATGGTGAAGCATCTGCACCCGGTTCAATGATTTTGGCTGGTGTATTGTTAAAGATGGGTGGTTATGCCCTGATTCGCTTTAATGTGGAAATGTTAACTGATGCTCATGTTACTTTTGCGCCAGTTTTAGCGATTTTAGGTGTAGTTAATATTGTTTACGGCGCTTGTTGTGCCTTTGCTCAAACCAATCTCAAACGCCGTTTGGCTTACTCTTCAATTGCCCACATGGGGTTTGTGTTAATTGGAATTGCATCTTATACAGAAATCGGTATCAGCGGTGCTGTATTACAAATGGTTTCTCACGGTTTAATTGCTGCTAGTTTGTTCTTTCTCTCCGGCGTAACTTACGAACGTAGCCACACCTTGATAATGGATAAAATGGGCGGTATAGCTAAAGTAATGCCCAGAACTTTCGCTCTCTTTACTATAGGTTCAATGGCTTCTCTGGCTTTACCAGGTATGAGTGGTTTCGTCGGTGAATTGATGGTGTTCTTAGGTTTTGCTACTAGTGATGTTTACAGTTCCAGCTTCAAAATTGTCGTCATCTTTCTATCAGCGGTTGGCGTGATTTTGACACCCATTTATTTACTTTCCATGCTACGTCAAGTTTTCTACGGTAATCAACACAAAGACTTACATTTAGATGCTGTCGTTCTGGATATTAAGCCGCGTGAATTGTTTATCACTGCCTGTTTGTTAATTCCGATCATCGGTATTGGTTTTTATCCTAAGATGATCACACAAGCTTATGATGTAAAAACAGTGGAGATTGCGGCTCATGCTCGTCAAGTTTTAACAGTTGTGGCTCGTCAACAACCAACGAACTTGTACTCGCAAATTTTCAACACACCAAAATTAGCTAGTATAGCTATGGCTTCATCACACGGTTTATCAGAAGTAGTTAATATATAGCAATCCTATTTGATTTGTGATAGCGTAGCGTGCCGTAGGTATACATTGCAAGGGTTATATCCCCGACTTCTTAGAGAAGTCGGGGATATAATTGTTTATAACTGATTTAGGATTGCTATATCACGAAAAAAGTCCAGGAAAAACACCAAACTCCGAACTCCTAACACCGAACTCATGTATATACTAAGGTTGAGAACTTTGTATAAATAACACTTAAAAATTCCTTAGTGTTACGCGATACTAAGCTATATGTACAAATTGTTATGAGAGGAGAATCAGCTTGAATCAAGCGACGTTACACCAGTTGAAGGTGTTCGAGGCTGCGGCACGGCATGGTAGTTTTACACGCGCTGCGGAAGAGTTGTTTCTGACTCAACCTACTATATCCATGCAAATCAAACAGCTTACGAAATCGGTAGGTTTGCCATTATTTGAGCAGGTAGGAAAGCGTTTATATTTGACACAAGCAGGACGGGAATTATTTACTACTTGCCGGCAAATTTTTGAAACTATAGACAAGTTTCAAATGACAATTGCAGATTTAAAAGGATTAAAACAAGGACAATTACGGCTGGCGGCAATTACGACAGCAAAGTATATTATTCCGAGATTATTAGGTCCTTTTTGTCAGCTTTACCCTGGGATTGATATTTCTCTCCAAGTCACAAATCATGAACTGATTTTAGATCGGATGATGAGTAATTTAGATGACTTGTATATTATGAGTCAGATACCTGATCATTTTGATGTCAATTTTCAGCCATTTTTAGAAAACCCTTTGGTAGTTTTTGCACCGGCTAATCATCCCTTAGCGAAGGAAAAAAATATTCCTATTGAACGTTTAGGTGAAGAACCGTTTATTATGCGGGAACCAGGTTCAGGAACTCGCAGCGCTGTCCAAAGTCTGTTTGAGGAACATGGGGTAAAGGTGAAGGTGAAGTTGGAGTTGGGAAGTAATGAAGCGATTAAACAAGCGATCGCTGGTGGCTTAGGTATTTCTGTATTATCCCGTCATACTTTGCTAACCGACATTGCAGAATTTAGTATTTTGGATGTCCAACACTTTCCCCTTAAACGCACTTGGTATATGGTTTACCCTGCTGGTAAGCAGTTATCTATTATTGCTCATACCTATTATGAGTATCTTTTAGAGGCAGCGAAAAAAATCACCGAGCAAGGTGGTTTAATCTTAGATCATAGTACCGTGGCAACCCATCTTTGAGATCAAACTGCTACAGATACATCATCACTTGCCTATACCTGAGTTCGACATAAGATAAGTTGTGCAAAACTCCGCCTAAGTAAGAGTCTCAAACCATTATTCTCTCGCTCTTAAAAATCATAACTCCGTTCGCGTAGCGTCTCCGAACTCCGAACTCCGAACTCAGGTGGCTATGTATCTAAAAATTACCAATGTCCTGACGTAAGTACAGGTAACAATGAAAAATTAATCAACAGTATCACTAAGTACGGGAGAAAACACAGCAGTGGTAAACTCAGAAATACCATTTTGGCAGAAAACGATAGATAGCCAAATTGTTGCAGTCACAGTCTATCGTGATCAGGCTTTGGTAATCAGACGAGCAGTGGTATCTCTCGTAGGAGGAGAACGGGAATTAGTTATTACCTCATTACCAGTAACTGTAGTAACTGATTCTATCAGGGTGAGTGGCATCGGTGTAGCAATAGTAAAGTTACTGGGAGTAACGAGCGATCGCCGACAAACCACTGAACCCATAGGAGAAAAAGTCACTCAGCTAACAAGACAAATTCAGCAAGTTGAAACCCAAAAACGGCATTTACAAGCTCAAATAGATGCCTTATTGCTACAATCTAATTTTATTGCCGGGTTACGGGAAAAAACAGAAGAACCATTTTCCCAAAGTTTAGCGAAAAAAAATCTCAGCTTGAGTGAAACACTGGATTTTCTCAACTTTCTCGGTAGTCAATATTGCGAATATGCGATCGCTGCGGGAGAATGTAAAGCACAACTCCCAGAATTAGAAAAGCAATTACAAACACTTCGTACTGCTTTACAAAAAATTCAGACACCCGACATCAAAGAAAATTTGGATGTGATTGTGGGAGTAGAAGTTCAACAACCAGGAGAATTTGAGCTAGAAATAGCTTATATGATTCCCAATGCCAGTTGGCAGCCTCTTTATGATTTACGGGTGAATAATGCGATTGATATCCTGCATTTAAGCTATTTGGCAGAAATTACCCAAAGCACAGGAGAAGATTGGTTAGGGGTAGAATTAACTTTATCGACTGCAAAACCAGGGCATAATACATTACCACCGCAATTAAAACCCTGGTATATTGATGCACCGATAGTTCGGATGGAAGAGATAGCACAGCGATCAATGCCTTATCCAGCGGCAATGGCCTTACCTATGCCTATGTTTCGGACTCCAGCAAAGCCAGCTAAACCAGCAATTGAAGAAGATAATACCAGTGAAACGGTTATTACTCCCAATCCCCATCAAGGAAGTGTAGTTACATTAAAGTTTAATGGTGAAGGAAAGATTCCCAGCGATAGTACACCTCACAAAATCACCATTTACGAGCAAGATTATCCTTGTCGCTTTGAATATGTCGCTACACCTAGCTTAGTAAGTTTTGCATATTTACAAGTTAATATTAAAAATAGCGTCAATGGTGTAACTTTATTACCAGGGAAAGCTAATATTTTCCGTGATCATATTTTTCTGGGAACAACTAACTTAGAAAATATTCTCCCTGGGGAAGAATTTAAACTGAACTTAGGTATTGATAAAGGTTTAAAAATTGAACGAGATTTAGTAGAATTTCAGGTAGATAAAAAATTAATTAATAACCAACGTCGAGTTACTTATGCTTATCGGTTAACAATTACTAATTTACTAAATACAGCGGCAAATCTGCAATTAACTGAACAATTACCAGTTAGTCGGAGTGAACATATTCAAGTGTATTTGATTGAGAGTCATCCCGAAATTCAACAAAGTAAAACAGGGATTTTATCTTGGGTTTTAAATATTCCTGCCAAAGAACAACAGGAGATAAATTATCAGTTTATTGTTGAACATCCTCCAGAATTAACTGTAGTGGGTTTAGATATTTAAAATAGGGACTCATAAGCTAAATTTTAATCCTAATTGTCTCTAGTGAATATTTGTATCTCTTCGGTACTTGTTATGGTAGATTACCAGTTGGTAAAAAGGAACAGGGTAAAGAGAGAATATTTTGCCATCATGTTCAAAAATATGGCTCGTTTATAGCAATTCCTATTCTAGTGAGGTACAAAAGGAAGATTTTAACCGCAGATGGAAGAGGATAAACGCAAATAAACGCAGATAAATTTGTACTTCATTAGACTAAGAAATATTATATCATACATAGTAGGTAGAGACGTTCCATGGAACGTCTCTACAAAGGTCTTGAACGTATGCAAAATTATTTTCATCCCTAAAATTAG
>JANMGZ010000011.1:0-3454 GCA_031374905.1 Dolichospermum sp. OTE_70_metabat_362_sub | reverse complement strand
ATTAGTTACAAACTTGATGGCGTGGCTTTTAGCGGTACGCATTTGGGTAAAGCATATACTTTTCCAGGTTTACAAAAGCATCGTAATGTAAGTTATATTCCCAAGCGGGATGATAAACGCATCCAAAAATTGATGGAACGAAATGTTGAAAATGCTACATCTAATCAAGGTGAACACGATGATAAACGCATCCAAAAATTGACTGAGCAAACTACTATCAATGCTAAATCCAGTCAAGCTCAACAGAATCAGCAACAGATTCAAATGGAACGAAATGTTGAAAATAACAAATTGACGGTTTCTTCACTACTGGATGACAACCACATTCAAATCGAGCAATCTGTTGATCACGCAACAGCAAAAGAGGATATTGAACTGCTTCAAAAGCTGATAGAACAAACGATTGATAATTCAACACCAACAGTAAGAGCAAAATCGGATAATAAAGATATCCAAAAACAGATAGAGCAGCCTTTTGAAAATGCTACAGCAGCAGTAACACAGACAAATTATTTACCTACACCAGAACCCGCAAACTGGGAACAAGTACGCCAAAACTTACACCAGCAGTACAATTTACCGATTCCTTTGCTCAATGAACTGTATCAAAAGGGTTGGCTATATCCTAATCAAACAGGTCAACCAGTATTTGTAGAACGCACGCTTGATGATGTTCCCACTCTTGCCAAACAATTAGAACCAACAGGTGAATTTACTACTATTCCTCTCAATTCTGAATCTACAAAACATGGTAGTTTTTGGATTGCTACGGATACCACAGTCACAAGAGCAGTATTACTCAGTGACCCTATCGAAGTTCTGTCTGTCGTTGCCTTAGAATCAACTGTTGACAAAAAACAACAACAATCAACGTTGTATTGGAGTGTAGGTAATCACCAACAAATACCTTTAGAATTTTTACAGTCCCTTGATACAGTGATCATCGCTTTTAAAGATCATGAGAAAAATGAGGAATTGATATCTGAGATAATAGCTGAACTACCACAGTCCAAAAGAGTATCTCCCGGTCAAGCTGGTTGGAATAAACTGTTAACTGACAAACAACAACCAGTCAAAAAGCAGCAAATCACACAAACTCTAGATTGGGAACTTTAAGTATATGCAGGGAAATACTGAATATTTTTCGAGATAATACTCACTTAGACTACAAAGAGATACTCAATTTTGGTATCCACTACTTTTAGGCGCATCTAATCAAAAAACACACAACGCTTGTGGGAACAAACTTTAGATACAGTTGGTTACAATCTTTAATTTTGATTAACGTAAGTAATATGTATCAAAGCGAATTATTTTTGTTAACCGTTAAATAAGTATTAATGCAAAATGCTATGTTAGGCATTAGTATTTAGAAAAGAAGTGCTATTTTCACATCATTAATTTTTTGATGTCACAATGTTAACCGTGAAAGACCTACCTACTGATTTTCAACTGCCGCCGCACAACGAAGCGGCGTTAGAAGGACTTAGGGAAGCAAAAAACGTTGATTCCGCTGTTGTTCTAGCAGCTAGTGGTTCAGCAATTGCTACAAGCACAATCAGCCCGGCTGGCTGGTTGCTTTTTGGACTGGCTTACAAGCCATTGGTCAGGGTGGAAAAGATTGCGCGACTAGAAAAATTAACAACCGTACTATTGGAGGAGTTTAAAAGCAAAGGAATACAAGTTTTTCCAGTCATTCAGATTGAAGACAAGAACCCTATTGACTTGTTTATCAGGTTTCCGCGCAAAACTCATCTATTTATCTCCATTCGTTCACGGGGAGATAGAAAAGTGGTCTATAACGAAACTAGAGAAGCTTTGCAAATTAGAAGAAAAGATAAGCATGGACTAAAGGTATGGACACCCTGCCCTCTAGTTGAGTTAGCAGATTATGAAAAGTGGCTTGACAAAAATAGAGCCTTATTTGGGATGTCCTCCCGTGAAGCTCAAAAGACACCCACAGCTAAAGTTTTAGTTTTATGGCCTCCTACCAAAGCAGTCACAAGTCACAAAGACCATCTTTATGCTGAAGTAGGAAATATGAAAATTCTAGCTCTTAGGAGAAAAGGCACTGCGTTTGTAATCCAAAAAGAAGAAATAACCGAGTTTATTACAGCTTGGTTAACAAAATACGAATAGATTAAAATGCGAAAACCTCACGTCCCGGTGGGACAACAAGGTTTTCAAAATACATTCCATCATGGAATTGGAGCGGGGTATTGGGTTGACAGCCTAATTTAAATATCCCTGTTAGTAATCTTATCTCAAAAAAGTTGAGATGTAAAACCAGAAGAACACTGATTTTACAAATAAATAAGATTTACGCAAAAATAGTGTGTATTCATTATTGCTTCTGCCTTCGGACAGCGTAATCGTCACAGTATCAAACGGATATTTTTTTATACGTCATGCGTAAGTTCTAATGAAAAAGCGATTCAGAAAAATTACTTACTTATATTTCTGAATATTCGTCTAAAAGATTACTAATAAGGGATAAATCCAATAGCTCCAATTCCTCCAACACAATTACTGGAGGATTAGCTATCATGTCACAACAACAATTTAACAACTCATCAGAAGCACAACAACCAAACGCTCAACAACAATTTAATAACCAATCAGAACCGCAACAAGCAACGGTTCAACAGCATTTTCACAACTCATCAGAATCGCAACAGCCCTACGTTCAACAGCAGAAGCAGGGGGAAAGAGAACAGGCTTTTGCCGTGAGCGTAAGCCGAACGGGAGCAGGGGGAATGTCTCCTTCCTCGCTGACGTGGAACAAAGTGGAACAGAGGTCACAACCTAGCGCTTCTTTAGGTAGCTTATATGCAGGTGGAGTACAATTGCCGTTTGAATATCCCGTTGTGCCTCCTTTCCCTACAGAACAGTCTGTTTTTAAATCTAGTACCAAGATCGAACAACAGCTAGAACTGCAACAACCAATCATTCAACAGGATCAATTTACACCACGGTTACAACCAGAACCTATCCAGCATGACAGAATCAAATTCGCTTTTAACGCCACTGGTAAAGATAAAAACTGGGATTTTCGCAAACTAGCAGCCAACTTCCAAGACAGAACAGGTACTATTTGGGATGTAGCTAGGCACGTAGAAGAAGGACACGCCTTATGTGCTGGTTTACTTGGTGGTCAATGGCGGAGTAAATCTCATATAATTGGTTCTCAGTGGTTATTACTAGATATTGACAACGCCGCAACTTGGAAAGACGCAAATGGTAATCCGTTAGATGAAAATGGTATACCAATCAAGATTAATAAAGCTTGGGTAGATATTAATGGTAATGTGATTGAAAAATCAGATGGTAGACAAGCAAAGAAAATCTACCAACATCAGCTAAACTTAGACGAAGCAATAGAACATCCGTTTATCAAACAACATTGCGCGTTAATCTACACCACAGCCAGTCATCAACCCGGCTGGGACAAATT
>JANMGZ010000671.1:0-5737 GCA_031374905.1 Dolichospermum sp. OTE_70_metabat_362_sub | reverse complement strand
GAAATCGTAATTTTTTTGCAGGTGACACTTTTACAGAAATGATAAAAACTCACGACCACGTCAAGCAAACGGAAGAAATTATAGCAAGAAAATTAGCTAGTGGGGAAAAATTATCAGACCATCATTATTACAGTTTAGAAGGTATTCAGGGTGTTGGAAAATATATAAAAGATTATGCAACATTATTAACCTTTGGGAATACGGGTAATTTAGCTGTAACATATTTAGGTTCATATGACTTAAAATTTTCACTTTCAAATAGAGATGTTAAAAACAGAACTGTTATGATTCATTTTAAAGTTCAAAATCCTTCAACATTACAATCCGCGACAAGACCTCCCGTAATTGGCTATACCGATGCTTGGAAAAATGGACCAGGAAAATGGATAAATACCATTATTCCAAAAACAGGTCCAATGTCAGAAACTAATCAAACAATCCAATGGTCACAAGCTGTAAAATATTAATAGATGTCAATTATGAAAAATATAATTAAGTGTTTGTGTTTTATTTTATTATTTATCGGTTGTGGAAGTCCTAAACCTTTAGAAAATAAAATAGTAGGTATATGGAAAAGCAAAGACGGATCAATTATTGAATTAAAAGATAACAATTCTGTTAAAATAATTAATTACCCTCTTAATTTGAGTAATAGCGATTTTAAAGGAGTAATAAATGGTAATGGCACGTGGAAAGTTTATAAAGATAAAAGCGTAAGTTGGTGGATTATTGAACTTTCTATAACAACCGATAGGATAATTCCACATCTACAGAGTAATGGTATTGCACTTGACTTACTAATAGCAAGAAACGGTCTTTTAGGTAATGGGGAAGATATTACAAGTTTATTTTTTTGGATTGGAGACCCTGATACAGACAATCGATATGAATTTAAAAAGAAATAACTAGTAAAAAAAGCAATTCCATCCCCCGAATCCTTTCGGGTGGTAAGATATAAAAAAAACCGATATTGCAAACCCGCTTAGAACCTTGTCAGATTTAGGCAAAATGCACTTAGAAGAAGGATCAATAATACTCTTTACTGAAAAAGGAGAAGTAGAACAAATTAGTAATGTGAACAATGTAGTAAAATAAAAACTTTAGAATTATGAAGTATTTATCATCGATAATTCTCTCTTTAGTTACATTATTGGCAGTTGCTCAAGTAGAATCACCACCTACAGTACCCAATGATAAAAATTGGGTAAGTAGTATAGGATACGATTTCTCAGGTGCAACAATTAGCAAAGGAGTTAATTTCTTTAATGTTTTAGGCATGGCAACCCAACAGCAAAGTTGGGATGTGCTTACCCAAAGAGTTTGGGCTACAGAAATTCGTTATGACTATTTTAACCGTCCTGTTTTACAAACTTTAAGCGCTCCTATTAATTCAAGTGCTCTTTTTGGATATCGAGCTGATTTTATTCGTTCCAATAACGCTCCTGTATCTATCAATCAATACGATAGTAGCACAACCTTGTTCAACCCTCCAACTATTAGCTCTGATCCCAATACTCTTGGATGGTATTACAGCACGAACAATACTTTAGACCGATACCAAGATATTACCTCATATCCCTACTCCAGAGCTGTATATAGCAATCTTAATCCCAGTGCAACAATTGCTGTTCTTGGCGGAAACAAAATAAACGGTCAATGGCTACAAGGGTATTCTTTTACTATGCCAATGGAACAAAGCAATACAACAATAAGTCAACTTGCTGGTCGTAAAGTTCTAAAAACAGTATCTAGAGGTGTTGATGCTATAGAAGCTGTAATATATGTTGATACTGATGGAAATACACTAGCTGCAGCAAGAAGCGGAAATGAAGAAAATCCTAGCTTACCAACAAAAAATGTGTTTTCTGAAATTACATACAAAGGATTTGTAGATATTCACATACCTGTAGGATGCCAAGGCAATGTTACCCTAACAGGTATTGATCCTACAAAACATTCCGTTAGAATTTTTAATTTAATTACCGAAAACACGCTCTCGCCCTCTTCAAGTACTTCTTATACAACAAATAATACTACCGTTTATTTAACACCCGGTTTCTACAGATTTGAAGAGGTAAACAATTATTATGGAAAAACAAAAACCGATACCAATACTGTTACTCCCATTCGTATTAATTATACTGTAAATTATTATGATTATTCAACAAATGAGTACGACGATGCTGATCGACTTGTTACCAGTACGCAACCTTTAGCAGGATTACAATCA
This sequence comes from Dolichospermum sp. OTE_70_metabat_362_sub, assembly GCA_031374905.1. Classification (GTDB taxonomy): domain Bacteria; phylum Cyanobacteriota; class Cyanobacteriia; order Cyanobacteriales; family Nostocaceae; genus Dolichospermum. The sequence goes on along the minus strand of JANMGZ010000671.1, from coordinate 3,507 downwards.
ACCTTTCAATATAATATACTAAATCAACTAACTTCTACCTCTTCACCAGATGAAGGAACTGCAAATTTCATGTATAGAAACGACGGTCAAATTCGTTTTTCTCAAAATAGCGAACAGCTAAAAGTTGATGCCTTCTCTTATACCAACTATGATAATCTAGGAAGACCTCTAGAAAGCGGAGTTTACAAAGGAACCGAAATCTATTTCGATGGTTCTCAAGGTTCTTCTGTAACAGGTATTGTAGACAACTTAGATGGATTGCCCACAAACGGAAGAACGGAACAAAATTTTTCGGTATATGACATACCCGACCCAGAACTTCAAACCATAATAGGTAGTTGTAATCTGCCAAGTCAAGAATACCGACAAACTTTTCTCTCCGGTAATGTATCTTATACCTATACACAAAACCCTTTTACTACAAAAACATGGTATAGTTATGACGTATATGGTAGAGTAAAATGGATAGTACAACAAATACCTGGACTTAGCTGTATAAAAACAATTGACTACACCTACAACCCAATAAATGGTCAACTTGTAAAAGTAGATTACCAAAAACATAATCCTGCAGAACGTTTTGTACATAAATACGACTACAATATTGCAGGACAACTTATCGATTCTTATACCTCATTAAATGACATTACTTTTACAAGACAAGCACATTATATTTATAATGAATCGGGCACGCTTGTTCGAACCGAATTAGCCGACAACCTACAAGGTATAGATTACACTTACAACCTATCTGGTCAATTAAAAGCAATTAATCACCCTAGCATAATTCCCGATTTAGACCCAGGTGCCGATGGTACTTCGGCAAGTCCTTTTGCAGCAGATGTCTTTGGGATGGCTATAGATTATTACAATGGCGATTATACCAGAACTGGAACTCCTAAACCAGTTACAACTTCTACAAACGGTGTAAACCAATACAATGGAAACATCAAAGCAACTCGATGGAATACCCAAATACCTAATGCTAATCATAGTGCTTATACCTATAACTACAATAAAAATAATTGGTTAACACAGGCCACTTTTGGTACTGCCAATGCTACGGCGACCATTGTACCAAACAGCTTAAATGATTACCAAGAATCAGGCATTAGTTATGATGCCAATGGAAACATTCAAACCCTAAATCGTAAAGGATATACTGATGGTAGTGGTACTAACAGCATGGACAACTTTACCTACAAATATTCTTCTACCTTGCCTAATAGATTACTAGCTGTAAAAGATACACAAGACAATACAGATAGCAATAGATATAAAGATTTAAAAGATCAAGATATTACTATCTCCTCTGGCGAACCAGCAACACTACCTGGTGGGTCAGCTCCTACAATTTCGCTCCCAAATTATACCTATAATGATTTAGGTCAAATGATAATGAATGCCCAAGATAAAATAATTTATGACTATAATGCTTCGGGCTTGGTAACAAAAATTAGTACTATAACTAATCCCAACATTACAAACGAACTCCCCGATCCTAGCCCTAGTAATGTTCCCGACTATAAAACTATATTTTTTGATGATTACAACTTTTTTTCATCCAATAGTCATGGGTGGGCACAGCAGGCAGGAGTAAATATAAATAGTGTAGCTGCTATCCCTTTTGCATCGGCAGACTATTTTCAAACCATTGGTGCTAATTGTGAAATTGAAAATCCAGCCCTATACGGTCAAACAATAGCCAATCTATTAAAAATAAATGGCAAAACCACCGTAGCCAAAAAATTTAGGGTAACCCAAAATAGTACTTTTAAACTAAATTTTGATTTAGTATTAGATAATTATGTAGAAAGTGGTGTTGACCAATATCTTGAGCAAGACCCAAATCTAGCAATAACAGATGAAAACGGAAATATAATTCAAATTCCGAATCCTGCCTATTTTGTGCCAGATACCATTATTCCATCTGTAACTGTTAACTTAAAAAGACCTAATGGGACCATTGTTTACAGCAATGTAATTACAGGAAACAATAGCATTACAAATTATTGTGGACGCTATTTCCTAGCGCATATCAATACCGAAAATTTTAACACCACTACAGAAGAATACCTAACCTTAGAGTTACAAATTTCAAATAATTTAACCAATAGCACTTCGGCTACATCAATAAATAATTTGATGAGCAAAAAGCAAATCACCTATTTGGATAATCTAAAATTAGAAGTTGCTACAAGCGCCAAAGTTGCCTTTTATTATAACGATAGAGGACAAAGAGTAACCAAAAACACTTTTGATATAAACGGCAATACCTCTACAACATACTATGTTAGAGATGCATCGGGTAACGTTATGGGTATTTATGAAGGAGTATCGGGACCTGCTTCTGGGCGAGCAAGTGTGCCAACTCTTAAAGAAAACACCATTTTTGGTGCAGGAAGAATAGGTGTATTTAAACGCACTTCGGGTAGTAACCCAGGATATGCTCTATACGAACTAACCGATAATTTAGGAAATGTTAAAGCGGTTATTCAAAAAACAACTGCCGGATTACTATCATTAACCAATAAAACCGATTATTATCCTTTTGGTATGCCAATGCCAAACCGTCAAACTACTGATAATCAGTATTGTTACGCCTTTCAAGGACAAGAAAAAGACCCAGAAACAGGAATGGAAGCTTTTGAGCTACGGCTGTGGGATGGGCGAATTGGTAGGTGGTTGACGGTTGATCCGTATCATGAGTTTGATAGTCCATACTTGGGTATGGGAAACAACCCTATATCATTAACAGATCCTGATGGGGGAAGTACAGAAAATTGTTGTCCAGATCCTCCACCAAGTCCAGGTTTTCCGGGGAGTTCAGTACCTATAGCATTAGATGAAGTTGTTATTAATGTTGGATCAAATAGTGGTTTAAGTAGTTTTATGGATGATTTTGGTAAGCAAATGTTTGTTTTCAATATTAATTTTTATGGTACTGTAGCAACAAACAATATAACTTTTGGTCTTAAACAATTACCTCATTCATTTAAAGGAACAGATTATGAGTTAGCAGAAAGACTAGGTAGATTAGGTGGAGACCTTGTAACAATGTTTCAAGGGTTAGGCGAAGATGGGGTAGCTATAGGAGCAGAGTATGTAACGCTTGGCGGAGCAACAGTTCCAGCGGCAACATTAGCTACACACGGAACGGCAATAGCTTTAGGATCTGGGTATGCTGTGGGTAGTGAAATATCAGGATTAGTTGATTACATGTCTAAACAGAAACATAGTTTAGGAAATGGGAAAGGTAAACCTAAAATGGGAAATAATGGCGCACAAAATGAACAAGTTACAAGTTTAGTAAAACAATATAAATTGGACAAAGTAAAACAAAGAAAACTTCATGATTACATAACTGGTCAAAAATTTAGTCGTGAAAAAATTGAAAAAATTATAAAATCAGGTGAATATTTAATGAAATGAAAATGAAAATTATTAAAGATTTAGAAAAGGCTAAAATTGATAAAATAATAGCTGGTGGTAGTAATGGATCTATCG
>JANMGZ010000657.1:0-8669 GCA_031374905.1 Dolichospermum sp. OTE_70_metabat_362_sub | reverse complement strand
ATCCTTTGTCAGCGTTACTACTCAGTAATATAGGCGATCGCCCTTCAATTTGTAACTCTAGACGACTCAAAAACCTTGTATCGCGGCAAAACATCCCCATGCTAGGAGTGCTGCCATAAAGGTAACAACCAGAAATATTCCCCATCGTATCCGTGACTAGAAATAAATCATCATCTTTAACTGTAATAGTGGGTTGTGGTCTTTGACTAACAACACAAGGCCATTCGGAAATCTCTTTTTGATCTGCCGGAGTAAAAGTTCTGCCGTCGAGGACAATTGTTTCTGAAGTCATCAATGTATCTAATATCATTATCAAAGTACCTGTACAGGTATAAATTTGCTCAAATTGATACTGTTAAAAGGGAAAAGTAATTAAATCTACAACAATGAATTTCTATAAATGTATAGCTTATTAATTAGAAGTCAAGGCTGAAAATTGGCTGTTTTTCACAGGTTTATTCCTTGGTAAAGAGCTAGAGGTGCTAGAGGTAGAGAATACTTACTCAGAGATAAAATTTTAAAAAAGCAGCAAGATTAATTAATTCTGACTTCTGCTTCACCTGTCAATAATTGCTTATACTGCGTATTTTTCAAAAATCAAACCGGATTCCTGTATCTGTGCTGAAAGTAAAAGATGTATATTTAGTATTCATCTTGACTTCAAGCTCAAACTGTGCGTATCTCTATATAAATAAAAATGAGATTTTTTCTCAAAATTAATGACAATATTTTTCAGTTAGTGTATTCTAAATAAAGAAGCTAAACTTCGACTAAATCGCAAATTTAGGCTGTGAGTTCCTAGTTTTACTGCAACTTTATGGCATTTTGAGGGCTACTCGCTTGAAATCTTCTAGCTCAGACACAGATAAAAAGCACGTTATTAATATAAATTGGGCAGATCGTTGGCAGGTTTATCAACGCTTACAAGAATTAGATATAATTTGTGTTTGTGAAACTAACCAGCCTTTAATTGTAGAAATAAATAACCCCACCGCAGCTATTCAACTTTGGAGTGTGATTCAACAATTTACTGCTTCTCGTCAAGACTTGATTGGGAATCTTGAAGAATGTTGGCGCACTCGTTACCAAAAATTTTAATTAGACAAATAGGTTAAATATGAGTACATCTACTAATGCAGCAGTCACAGAATTTTGTTTTGAAGGCAGATTTCTGGATTTTGTGATCAAGGATGGATATAAGCTGAAGGGTTTGTTATTAGGAACTTCTGAGGGTGAATGTTATATAAAATTAGCCAAACCTTTACGCAGTGCTTTTGATTTGCGTTTACCTAAAGGTACTTGGCTGCAAGTTGTGGGGACAAAACAACATAACGCGAAAAAAGATCAGGTAACATTGGTAGCAGAACGAGTCATGGCAGCAAGTTCTGATATGGGAACAGTTGCAGCAGAAATTCTAGCTAAGACGAAACCAGTTAAAACACAAACAATTCTAGTTTGTCAAAAATCTGATTGTATGAAGCGTGGTGGTAAAGCTTTGTGTCAAGCTTTGGAGTCAAAGTTAATAAATAGAGGTTTAGAAGATTCAGTCACTATTAAAGGGACTGGCTGTATGAAAAACTGTAAAGCTGGCCCTAATTTAGTTATGCCCGATAGAACTCGTTATAGTAAAATTAAGTCTGAACAAGTCCCTGCTTTGATAGATAAGCATTTTCCTGGAGAGAGTCAGGAAAAATTAGAGGATATGATGGTAAACATACCCTGTTTTTGATATAACGATTATCTTATTTTCAGTATTTAAACTTACAAAAAGGCAGGAGTTAAGAGGCAGGGGGGGGGCAGAAGGTTATGAGTATCAATTAAAACTTTACTTCTGAGTTTAAATCCCAGTTTGAATTATATACAAGATGCGTAGCGCGTTAGCGTAGCCGCACGAAGTGCAGTATAAAGCATCCTTGCTTCAATTCCGTTAGTGTCACACGACTAATCATTTAGGCAGTTTGAAGTTTAGTGATGACATTAAAATGATTGTATCCCCATACCAGGGCAATTATAAACGCTGCTTCTTTTGGTTGTGTGAATGAAATGTAACACACTATATTTTTCAGCCTTACGTTGTTGCCGAAATATCAATTAACCAGCGGACTGTTTGCGGGAAAATAATCACAATTAACAAGACAATAAACTGTAAAACCATAAAAGGAATCGCACTTTTATGAATATCGAATGTACTCACTTCTTTAGGGGCAACACTTTGTAAATAAAACAAAGAAAAGCCTACTGGTGGAGAAATAAATGCAGTTTGTAAATTAACTGCCATCACTACCCCAAACCACACCATGTCAATATTTAAAGCCTGGGCTGCTGGTACAAATAAAGGCATAGCAATAAAGCAAATTTCAATGAATTCTAGAAAAATTCCTAAAATAAAAATCACGATATTACTAACAATTAAAAATCCCCAATACCCTCCGGGTAAACCCGTTAATAAATTAGTAATGAGAGTTTTTCCACCTAAAGCATCAAACACCAAACTAAACATCGAAGAACAGAATAAAATCATCACGACTAAAGCTGTAATTACTGCGGTAGAATGAGCAGCATCACGAATTAATTGTGGTGTTAAACGTTTATTAAAAGCGGCGAGAATACAAGCCCCGACTGCACCGACAGCCCCTGCTTCCGTTGGAGTGGCTACACCAAAGAAAATACTGCCTAATACTGCAAAAATTAAAATAATTGGGGGAACAACAGCTTTGAAAACTTGTTTAATTAATTGAGTACCTTGAGGAATTACGACATCATCAGGAATAAGTGGAACTTTTTCCGGTTGAAAAAACCCCAGTCCTAAAATATAGAGAATATAAGCACCAGATAACATTAATCCCGGAATTAATGCTCCTAAAAATAAATCTCCCACAGAAACACCAATTTGATCACTAAGAATTACTAAGACTAAACTTGGAGGAATCAATTGGGCTAAAGTACCAGAAGCAACAATTACTCCCGCCGCTAATTTTTTATCGTAGCCATAGCGTAACATTACAGGTAATGATAACATCCCCATCACAATTACTGTGGCAGCAACGACTCCAGTTGTGGCTGCTAAAACAGTTCCCACTAAGACAACTGCTAAAGCTAATCCTCCCCGGACACGACTTAAAATAATCCCGATAGTTTCTAATAACTCTTCAGCTAATCCTGATTTTTCTAAAACTGCACCCAAAAAGACAAAAAAGGGAATAGCGAGTAGAGTAAAGTTCGACATTGTGCCAAACCAACTATTAGGTAATAATAGTAGACGAGCAGGATTAAAAGCCCCAACTGCTGTCCCAATAAGTCCAAAAACAATGGCTGTCCCGGCAAAGGAAAAAGCGACAGGAAAGCCACTCATGAGAATAAAGAAAAAGCCGACAAACATTAAAATCGCTAACCATTCAAAATCCATAATTTCCCCTATTCAATATTGATATTTTCTGAAGTTTCTAAGCGAATTTGTTCCGCTACTTGTTGATAACCTAGTAATACGGCTAAATATTTAATTGCTTGAGAAATACTTTGCAACAGTAGCAATAATAAGGCTACCGGAACCATAGTTTTTATGGGTGCGCGGGGTAAACCATTAGCGTCAGAGGATATTTCCCAAGTTCCCCAACTACCATCACTTAATCTGCCCCAAGATTGTAAAACCGGATTGAATGTTACCCAAATGCCAAGCAGACAAAAGGGAATTAAAAATAAAATTGTTCCCACAAAATCAACTAAGGCGCGTTTTTTTTCGCTCATATTAGTATAGAGAAAATCAACACGGACATTTTCTCCATGACGTAAAATATAAACAAAGCCGAATAAGAAATTCAGAGAAAATAAATACCATTGCAGTTCTAATAAAGCATTAGAAGACAATTGTACGCCAATGAATCGCCCCATATAACGGGCAACAACATTAAAGAAACCAACTCCAATTGTTAGTAAAACTAGCCAATTCGATAACCATCCCAATTTATCAGCCAAATTGTCAATAAACTGCGAAAATTTTAACAGTCTTCTGATTAAAGAAAATCTTCTTGATTCACGCATACATAAGCAATATATAAATTTAAAAGCACCTTATTCTACCTGAATTGTTGCCTGATTATGGTATTGTAGGAAAATCTTATAGATTGTCAGTAGTATTAAGTTTTATGAAACGTCGAGCTATTGTTAACAGATTATCTCAAAGTGCGATCGCAGCTACAGGAGTAGCAATTGTTGGTGGTTGTCAAAATGCCCAAAATAAAACCGCAAACGGTCAAACCGACACCAGTAAACTACCGACAATTAAATGGCAAATGGCTACAAGTTGGCCATTGTCTTTAGAAACAATTTTTGGCGGAGCGCAGGTTTTAGCAGAGCGGGTCAAAGTTCTCACTAACGGAAAATTTATCATCGAACCCCGCGCCGCGGGAGAAATAGCCCCCGGTTTAGAAGTTCTCAATGTGGTTTCCCAAGGTGCAGTGCAAGCCGGACATACTGCCGCTTATTACTACATCGGTAAAAGTCTCGCCTTAGGATTTGGTACATCAGTACCATTTGGACTCAATGCCCAACAACAAAACGCTTGGTTATACGAAGGGGGAGGTTTAGCCAAACTTAGGGAAATTTACGCAAGCAAATTTAATGTGATTCAATTTCCTGCGGGAAATACTGGTACACAAATGGGGGGATGGTTTCGCAACGAAGTCAAAACCCTCAATGATCTCAAAGGCTTAAAAATGCGGATTCCCGGTTTAGGCGGGCAAGTTATGGCTAAACTGGGGGTTACAGTGCAGAATCTTCCTGGCGGGGAAATCTTTCAAGCCTTACAAACAGGGGCTATTGATGCGGCTGAGTGGGTAGGCCCCTACGACGATGAAAAATTAGGCTTAAATAAAGTCGCTAAATTTTACTATTATCCAGGTTGGTGGGAACCAGGGCCAACTCTAGAAGTACAAATTAATTTAGACGATTGGAAGAAGCTGCCACCTCAATACCAAGCAGCTTTAGAAACGGCTGCATATCAGTCAAATACAACAATGTTAGCTCGTTATGATGCTCGTAATGGTGAAGCATTGGCAAGACTATTAAAAGCAGGTACTCAAGTGCGTGCGTATAGTCAGGAAATTCTGGAAGCAGCAGAAAAAGCCTCTTTTGCTTTATATGATGAATTTGCGGCAAAAGACGCTGATTTTAAAGCCGTTTATGAACAGTGGAAACCCTTCAGAGATCGGATGTATGCTTGGAACAATCTCAATGAAGGTAGTTTTAGCCGTTATGCTTATGGGAAACTGAAAGTATAATTGCGATTCATAAAACTCTTTTCTGTGCCTCTGCGTGAGACAAAAAATCTAAAAGATTGAATAGCTACAGGGGCAGTCTAGATTATGCCAACAATTAACTGCCAACTCATCAGGGTGAGTGCATTCTAATTTGATATAAAAAGCACACTCTTCACAAATATTTATATGTAAATTTTGCATTATTATCTTGCATTTGTCGTAAATTGACTAGAAATGAGCAGTTAAGAAACTGAAAGTTACAAACTTATCTTGTTTTGATAAGTTTGTAGAATTATGCTATTTTTGGTACATAGAATAGTAACCCTATTAATAATTGTCGTTTATCCCATACGTGACATCAAACAAGTGTGAGTGCTAAACGTCTACCAGAAACTACTGCTAATGTGAAAATTACCCGCCAATCTTGGCAACAAGGCTTTCTTGAAGGTGAAGTTAGCGCCGGTAATTTTCAGTGGCATTTCCAATGGCATTTCCGCCGGGGAGAACTTTCTGTGAAGCCTTCCCAAGGTCGTGCTTTAATCAAAGAACCTCTAGGACGCTTTTTAGAACAACAGGACTATCAGTTAGAACCTGGGGGAGATTATGCTTTTACAATTCGGGCTGAACTGTAAATTAGTTATCAGTCAGTCGGTTTAGATATCGTTCAATCAGAAGAATAGCTACAATATCATCTATTGGCCGGGGAGGTTGACGTAAACCCTTGGGTAATAGTTTGGTGATGCCTTGAGGTGGATACATTTGCCAATAGCGATCGCGGGCTTGTAAAGTGGAATAACGTTCATCAACCAAAATAATATTGGTGGGTTTACTTAATTCTTGATTAAGTTGCTGTTTCCACTTTTTAGCCGTTGTTTGATCTCCCATCACCATTAAGGATACAGGGAATTTTTGCAGTTGTCTCTCAATATTAGCGATCGCCTCATTTGCCAATACGACTTGATGATAAAATAGTTGTCTATCCAATCCCATCACGGCAATGCCACATTTATCACGACCAGGATCAAATCCTAAAATTGCAGGTTGTGTATTAGTCATTGGTCATTTGTCATTAGTCATTGGTCATTTGTCATTAGTCATTAGTCATTGGTCATTGGTCATTAGTCATTGGTCATTGGTCATTTGTTCGTTGTCAATTGTCAATTGTCAATTGTCAATTACTCAGGTACTAAAAATAATTTGTCCATTTAACATGGCTACTAACTTAACCCTTAACGGACCCACAGTATAAGTATTATCTGCGGCTACGGCTTTAATTTCTACTTCTTGTTCTGTTTGCTGTAATTGAGTAACAAAGCGCAGAAAAGTTCCTTCTATTTGCACACTTTCGATAATTCCCGCATTGCGGGCGCGAAATTGAGAAGCAGAAATTAGTAAATCTAAACGTTGACGCATTTGTTCAGATGTCATATTTTTTAAATCCGCTGTAGTAGTAGCCAACACCTCACCTGATGAAAATACGAGTTGATTTCGGGCTACATCTGCAAAAAATTCTATTTGCTTTTCGCCTCTAACATAATTACCTGCGGAGAAAATCCGCACTACATATTCTCGACCATCTTTAATTTGTGCAATTAGTCCTTCAACTTGACCTTTAGTAACACGAACTATTTCTTTATTCGCCGGGATAGCGCCAGGTTCAGTTAACTGAATATTGGCATTACGGTTAGCTTCCTGGAGAACTTGGATAATTACCTGTTGTGCTGCATGAGGCTTATCCACCGTAATTAACCCTGCCGCTATAACCTGACCTTTTACCAGGGCTAATTTACCCAACCTAAGGTCACGATAGGACTGATAGTATTTTTCTAGTCTAGCTACTTCGAGTTCTAAAAATTGTTGTTGTTTCTCTAATTCTTTTAAGCGAGATTCTCTAGTAATAATTACTTCTTCTCGCTGTTTAATTTCAAGATTACGATTTTGAATCAGTTTATCTAATTTAGCAATTTTGCGATCGCGTTTTTCAATCACTATCTTTGCTTCATCAATCGCCCGTTTAGCTTCAGCGTATAATCTTTTTTGTTCCGTTTTTAACCCTTCTACCGCTGTTTGTAATGTTTGTCGCTGATTATAAAGAGTTTGTAATTCACTTGTCGCCTGTTGATACCTAACCACAATTGCACCAAGACGGCTTTGAGTTTCATTAAGTCGCGTTTGGGTTTTAGCTTGCTGGTTCAGAGTGCGATTGAGTTGAGCTTGTGTGGTCTTTTGTTTAGTATTTGCTGCTTGTAATGACTTATTAATTTTCTGTAATTCTTGTTGTGCTTGACTTTTTTCTTGTTTAGCTTTATTTAACTCACCCTCAACCTGGCTTTTTTGCGTTTCTGCGGTTTTTAGTTGTTCCCGCTTGTTTGTCAAATCTCTTTGAATATCTTCTAGCTCAAATACGCCCTTTCGCAATCCGCCATCAGCAGCAAATAGAATTGCTAAAGTTGAAGCAGAAATTAGACCACCTGTAAAAATAGTCACAATTACAGCAGTTTTTTTCGGACGTAAGTTGAAGAGAGAGAGGCGTGCTTTACCAACTCGTGTACCGATGCGATCGCCTACGGTGGCAATTACGCCTCCCAAAATTAGAATTGCTGCAATCAGAATATAACCGGTGGTCATTGTTAGCTACCGCAATGCTGACCAATCCAGCCTACTATGTTCAACCATTGTCTGGGGGTAAATGGAGTTAGGCAAAAGTAAAAATTATCCAAATTATCCAATTTTAAAATTTTCCTCCAAATTAACGGTTTAATCTCTACTCTCTACGGTAGTGGTTCTACTTGGGGAGACTCCCAGACAGCACTAACTCAAAAATAGAAACCGTGCCAACTCCATTACCCCATGATTTTCACAAGCTATCAGCATTCAGTTATCAGCGAGTAAGTTAATTGTGAGTTTAATTCCCCCGTCTCTACAGACGGAATGCTGTTGAGGTGGGGTTTATTTAAATCTCCTTCTCAACAACCCGCTGGCTACTGATTGCTTAATGCTTATGTAAATTGCTTACTTAAAGCAACAGGTTTATGCACAGTAATCTTCTTTTTATGAATAGAAATCATTTTCTTCTCGCGTAAATCTCCCAGCAGTCTAGTGACTGTAACGCGAGTAGAGCCAATTGCTTCAGCGATCGCCTGATGGGATAACTTCAAATCAATGGTAATGCCATCAGCGCAAGGAACGCCAAAATCTCGACAAAGAATTAACAAGAAACTAATTAACCGTGAACCCATATCGCGGTGAGCAAGAGTTTCAATCATCATCTCCGTCTGTAGAATCCGCGAAGACAGACCTCGCAGCATTAACATGGATAATTCTGGATTTTCCTTCAGTGCCTGTTCAACTTGTTCAATTGGGGCTGAAAGCAATTCTACAGTAGTAAATGCCACTGCATGATAAAATCGATCA
>JANMGZ010000627.1:0-12695 GCA_031374905.1 Dolichospermum sp. OTE_70_metabat_362_sub | reverse complement strand
CTGCTCTTACTTCTCAGTTTACAGAACCTTTGTATCCTACTGAGGTGCTAATTAAAGTACCAGAAGGAGGTTTACAGGTTGATTCTGTTGCGCTTCTTAATCAAATTCGTTCTATTGATAAACAAAGATTAATTAAACGGTTGGGTGTTCTGGAATCAGTCACAATGGAACAGGTAGATAGAGCAATTCAGATTAGTTTGGGTTTAGTGAATTTAATATAAATGAATATTTTTATGTGTATCTGTGATGGTTCTATTGTCTTCTCTTATTTACATGATAGTTGGTGATGGTTGGGTGAGATGATGTGAACAGATACAGGGTTTTTGGGTTGTAATTTAGTGTTATTAATGGTGGGTATTGTTGGGTTTCCTTGCGTCAACACAACCTACTAACTAAGGTGATGATGAACTTACTAAATCGGCTGTTTCTCGATCTAAAACGGTGAGGGCTTCTTGAATTAATTCAACTTCATGAGTTTCAAAGAGTGATTCACCACATTGATCACAAACCCATGCTGGAATTGCATCCCAAGAAATATGATAGCCTTTTCTATCAATGGTAAATGGGGCTGTTCCTCTGTGCATTTGTCCTTTACAATATAAGCATTCCATTTTAAAGTCCCCTTGTGAAATCAGATGACCATTGTGTTGAATCAGGAATGTAAGCGGTGATAATTGCTAAATATTCGTCTTTGGGTGAACAAACTACGTGAATTGCTCGGTTATTTTGTCCAAAGCCTAATATCAAACAACTATGACCTCTTGTATCTTCAGGATAGTCTTCTATGACTTCTCCTGTCATCACAATTGACTGAATTTCTTTGGTTGTAATCATGCGTTCTGGACGTGATATTTGTCGAATGGTGTGAGGAAGAAATAGAAGGCGTTTGGCTGCTGCTTCTTTTATACGTTCATGAATGTTATCGAATGCCACATTAATTTTAAAATAAATTCACTCTGTAGTATAATATTAAACTATCTATAAAATCTATGTTTGATTTAGTTCGGGTGATAATTCTTAGGTGAGGTTAATGTTTCGGTGGTGTATCTGTGATGGTTCTATTATCTTCTCTTATTTACATGATAGTTGGTAATGGTTGGGTGAGATGATGTGAATAGATACAGGATTATTAATAGTGGGTTATGTTATTGCTAACCCACCTTACAGAAATTAAAAAGACATGAAATCAAACAAATGGATTGATCATCCTTACCTTATTCTCTATTAGTTGATTATGTTGCATATCTTCTGAGTAAATGATGGAACATTCACTTAAATATTAATTATTTCTACAACTTGCTGAGATTTTTCTGGGGGATTTTTAGCATAGAGATAAATCCAGAGATTGCTATCGAGAAAAATATTATCTGTCATAAATTTCTTCTCGATTAAATTTGTAATCTGGGGGAAGTGGGAAGGAGTAGTTATTAACTCGCGCTAAGAATTGCTGTATTTTCGATTCTTGAGAATCTATTGGTTGTGTAGATTCCCTGGGTTCGAGAATCATAATTTGTATGGTTTTACCTTCTAATTCGGAACTTAGTTTTTCATTCAAAATAAGTTCACCGTTGGTACAGGTTGCTTGGATGATTTGCAGCATTATGAATAACCTTAAATCCTCTATAAAATTTTTCAGTATGATTCTATTATAAACTACGCACCAAAGATCCCCGACTTCTTTTCAATATTTTTCTATCATATCAATAATTAATCTTAGAAGTCGGGGATCTAAATCAGGTGAGGTGAATGTTTCGGTGGTGTATCTGTGATGGTTCTATTGTCTTCTCTTATTTAGATGATAGTTGATGATGGTTGGGTAAGATGATGTGAACAGATACAGGGTTTTTGAGTTGTAATTTAGGATTATTAATGGTGGGTATTGTTGGGTTTTCTTGCGTCAACCCAACCTACAAAATATTACTTTTTAATACCTTTCATCAATGCTGTTTTTGCATCAATAATAGAAGGCATTAAAACACAACTCACCAATAAATCTATATCTAAACCTGGCAATAATTCACTTTGATTAATTTGCTTATAATTATCATTTTTGAGATAATATAGAGACAATTGATTATTTTCCCAAAACCAAACTTCAGGAATATTAAACCGTTTGTATTTTTCAAGTTTATCAATACTGCCACTGGTAATGTTAATTTCAATTGCTAAATCTGGATTTGATTTCTTTTCTCCGATGTAATAAGATTCGTCAGGTTCAAAGGAAGCATTCTTTTCTTTTGCGCGACGAGTAGCACTACCTGCTGGAATCAGATTTATACCTATTTCACAGGAATATAATTCTATTAAAAAACCAAGAATGGTTTTAATCATTTCATGTTGTTCACCAAGTGTCATAAATTCGATGCACCCATCAAGATAAGTTATCCGCAAACCTGCTGCGTCTGCGGTTAAGGTTTCTATTGTTTCAAATTCCTCCCAGGTGTAATGGCCAGGTAGAAAAAATTGCTGTTCGGAAATTGTGGTGGTTTTGTCTAAGGTTTGGATAGTCATAGTAATTTTATGGTTATGACTTTAATCTTGATTATAACTCATGGTCAAAGATCCCCGACTTCTTTTTGTAGATTTTTCTATCATATCCATAATCAATCTTAGAAGTCGGGGATCTAAATTAGGTGAGGTGAATGTTTCGGTGGTGTATCTGTCATGGTTCTATTGTTTTCTCTTATTTACATGATAGTTGGTGATGGTTGGGTGAAATGATGTAAACAGATACAGGGTTTTTGGTTTGTAATTTAGTGTTATTAATATTGTTGGGTTTCTTTCTGTTAGCCTAAACTACTTGCTACGCACCAAAGATACCCGACTTCTTTTCAAAATTTTCCTATCAAATCAATAATCAATTTAAATTTATTTATTTCCTGTTGAATAACTTTTTGTACAATTTTACTAATTAAAGTTTCTAAATCTGCTACTGTAAGAGTAGTAATAAGTTGCGTTTGAGAAGATTGGTTATCTTCTACAGTTAATATTTCCTTTTCTAGTTCTATTTTTATTTCTTCTTCCAATTGTACTGATTGTAAAGATAATTTTTTCTCTTTTGGCAAGTAGCATACTAGCTCATTTGTAATCATATCTTTAGTTATTCGGGAATTTTTTTTATGCCAATTTGACACAATTTCAAAATATCCAGCAGCATCTTCTAAACAATATTCAAACATGGGTAATAAAATATCTATCCAGCCATTTTTTTGTGAAAATACTTTTTTTGCATTTTTGTGAAAATACCTTCCATCAATTTTTTTATTTACTTTTATCTCTAAATACTCAAATAGACCATTTAAGCCTTTATATCCTTTAATTTTTGAATATTTTTGGAAGTCGAAGATGTTTAACTTATTAGAATTTGTATATATAGATAAAGCCTTTAATCTTTTTCTCAGTGTTATCAAGTCACTACCTATTATGTTGAAGCCAATAAAAATCTTATCCTTCAAATTATCAATATCTTTTATGATTTCCTTAATAAGTTCCTCTTCCTCAGTTTCAAACTCTAAAAATTTAACTTTTATATATTGTTGCTTACTTGTTTTTAGAATACGAGTTAGAGTGTATCCATATATTCTTTGTGTTGCTTTTCCATTAACATAATCTGGCCAAAATTCCAAGTCAATAAAAACCAGATCATAGATAGAACCAGTAGAAAAATTGTTGATAAATTTACCGTCAAGTTTAATTTCTAACTTATACATAGAATCGTGAACATTATTTTTATTTTTACAAATGTACCAAACTTAATTTACCATAATAAACCGCAAATCTACGCAACAAAACGCCGAATTATCCGCGTTTATCTGCGTACATCTGCGGTTAAAAATCCTTAATGCACCAACTCAATAGCCCGCTTAGTCAACGCTTCCGCAGTCAAACCATTAAACGCCATCAACTCACCGGCACTGGCGGTAGTTTCCCCACGCTTCCAGGCGAAAGAATCACGCTTTGAATTACTGCGTAACATGATTGGTTCTAACATCGCCGCAGCGCCACCTGTCACACCAATTAAGGCATCTCCACCAAACAATTGCTCAAAATCGGCATCACTTAAAAAACCGTTATCAGGTTCAGAACAAGTATCCCAAGCAGTATCATGAGGACGATATAAACGACGAGGATTGATAATAGAAACAATCTTCACACCAATACCTTCAGTTTCTAAAAAAGCCGCCGCTTCAAACACAGGAATTAAAGTCAAATCGCCAATTACAGCAAATACAACAGTCTTGCCACCAGCCACTTCATGTAATAACACCGCACCATCAATTAAGCCTTTTTCAGTTTGGGCAAAAGTGCTACGAATTGGCAAAGGAGACTTACTAGCAGTAATGACAATGCCCTTATTTTTTGTTTGCAAAGCCCAGTCATAACAGACTTGAATACTATTAGCATCTGGGGGAAATAATGGGAAGACATTTCCCGTTCTCATCAAAGAAGCAAAATAAGCTTCAATTTCTGGTCTTTGGTGAGTCCAACCGTTGCGTCCTTGTTCTAAAGCCCCGGCTGTAAATAATGTAATTGTCGAGGGAGTTTGACGGCGTAATTCTGCCATTGCTTGGGTGACAGTTTGCCAAATTGGTAAACCATTGATAGCAAAAGATTCATAAGAACACCACAAAGTTCTCGCCCCCATTAAGGATAATCCAGCGGCTAACCCGGCACAAGCATCTTCGCTCAAAGGTTCGTAAACTTGACCTCCTGGGGCTTGATTATATAAATCATCGGTGGTGGGGTGATTGATTTTTAAGGCTTGGTTAATGTTAGCAATTCCTGAAGCTTCGTTACCGTCAGCATTAGTCACGAGGAAATTTTTATCCTTATTTCCAACTATTCCCACTAACCTTCCCATTGCCGTTGTCGCCACTTGGGGAACTGCCCCAACCTTATATTCTTCTAATGGTAATTCCCCTAAATCTGCTAAGGGTAATTCAAATTCTGTCACCACAGTTTTAGCAGCCGGACCACCTCCAGCCCGTTCCGCATTTGTCCGCACAATTTGCCATGCTGCGGCTGATAATGCCCGTTTTTGTAAAGCGGTGACAATATGGGGCGCGTCTAATGTATCTTTAGGATAGAGGTTGTGTGATTTTGCCCCCAAGGCGTGAACCCCTGCACCTTTGAGTTGTTTGATAATAAATACCGTCAATTTTCCGCTAAGTGCTGAACGGGCGGCTTTATCCATTCCTACTAATACGGCTTTGGTAAATTCTAGGCGGTTCTCAAAAGAAAATGCGGTACTATCTACATATTCACCGGCTTGATTTTGGTCGTCAAAATCTTTAGCATTGACTAATACGACTTCGGCAAAACCGTTACCTTGCCAATAGGCTATCATCTCTGCGTTGGTTTTTAGAGATACCATGCTGTGGTGTTCTTGGCTGTAACCGTTCCACACCAACACGGGTAAGAAGTTGGTGACGGTGGGGTAAGCGGTGTTGAAATGTGCCATTGCACTCATGATATAGGGTTCACCTAGTCCCCCGTCTCCTACGGTGAAGGGGAAGAGTTTGTCACGGTGTAGGAGTGCAGCAGACATGGCAAAATGTTGTCCTTGTCCCAGGGGTCCCGCCGGTGCGAGAATACCGGGAATGTAGCCGGAAAGGTGTCCTAATAATCCATGCTTTTCTCGAAAGCGATCGCGCAATTGTTGTACTGTAAAAATGCCCATGTCTTCTAAGGAACGGTCTAAGAACATGGCACTATAGAAACCGGGGGCATGATGTCCCACTTCCGTGATAATGTTTTTATGTCCCAGCATGACCAACGCTGCATAAGCTTCCGCTTGACTGGCAAAACCGCCGGGATGTCCAGAAGCCTTGCTACCAGTGACTTGTAGGGTTAGGTAGCGCAGGGCATCAGCCGCGAGTAGAGTTTGATATACTGCATTTGTATCGGTAGGATTTGCTATAGCTATATTACCAGATTCTATAATCGGTGTTGACCCATATTTTTCAAAATCTGGCAATGCTTCCCCAAAATATTGGATACCTTCACAAAAATTTGGAACTGCGGAAGTTGTCTTTGTCGTAATTGCTGTCATGCTGAGTACCTGAATAAAATCGGAAAAAACTAGAGATTCTTGTTTAACGTAACCAAAATTTTACATCTTTGAGGATCTAATAGTTAATTGCTTTTTCCCAATATCACCATAAGTAGGTTAAATGAACCACGAAGGACACGAAGGAAGAAGATAGTTATTATTAGCAATTTAGACGTATTACTAAGAATTATCACTTATGATACCAAAAAATTAACCGCCTGTGAAAATGGTACTTAAAGGTCATCATCAATAAATTAATCAAAAACTGGAAACCAAGAATAAATTAATTAATTTTCAGTTTTTTGTTTCATACTAAATTTCCATTACCCCAAGAGGGTTTATAGTTGAAGTTGAGTTATTCTATAATTAATTGTGTAATCAAACCGGGAGAAAATTATGCAAATACTACCAGGACCAAAAGTACCAGCTACTATTCAAGTGTTAAACTGGATATTCAGACCTATGCCTTATATGGTAGAATGTGCCAAAATTTATGGTGATGTGTTTACTCTAAAATTACAAAGTAACTTACCACCAATTTTATTTGTTCATTCTCCTGAAGCTATACAACAGATATTAAGTAATGATCATAAGGAATTGGAAGCACCAGGAGAGTTAAATAGTATTTTTGAATATTTACTGGGCAAAAATTCTGTTATTAGTCTGAGTGGTAAAGAACATCAACGTCAACGTCAATTAATTATGCCTCCTTTTCATGGAGAAAGAATGCGGAATTATGCTGAATTAATCGAGAATATTACCATAAAGACTATCAATAAACAACCAAAAAATCAACCTTTTAATATTAGAACTGTTTCCCAAGAGATTACACTTGGGGTAATGATGGAAGCTGTTTTTGGCATTTATGAAGGAGAACGTCCTGAAAAACTTAAACAGTTACTTTGTGAAATTGTCGAACAAACTAGTAGTCCTTGGAGAGTTGCTTTTCTCTATTTTCCCAACTTAAAAAATATGGTTGGTATTTCGGAAATTTGGAAAAGACAAATGAAAAAACAGGAAGAAGCTGACCAACTCATTTATCAAGAAATTCAAGAAAGAAGGGAAAATTTTGATCCTCAGCGGACAGATATCCTCACTCTACTTATGGTCGCTAGAGATGAAGAGGGTCAAGCCATGACTGATGTAGAATTAAGAGATGAATTAATGACTTTATTATTCGCAGGTCATGAAACTACAGCTACAGCGATTTCTTGGGCTTTTTACTGGATTCATAAACTCCCAGAAGTTCGAGAAAAGCTATTAGCAGAATTGGATAGTTTAGGAGAAAATTCTGATTCTAACACCATCTTTAAATTACCATATTTAACTGCTGTCTGTAATGAAACATTAAGGATTTATCCTGTAGGAATGCTAACTTTTCCCAGGAAGGTAAAAACGCCTATTTCTCTTTGTGGTCATCAACTTGAACCAGGTACAGTTATCATGGGTTCAATTTATTTAACTCATCAACGGGAAGATATTTATCCTCAACCGGAAAAATTCAACCCAGAACGTTTTTTAGAAAGACAATTTTCTCCTTATGAATTTCTACCTTTTGGTGGTGGTGCAAGACGTTGTATAGGTTTAGCATTTGCCCAGATGGAAATGAAATTAATATTAGCTAAAGTCATGAAAACATGGTCAATGAAATTAATTGATACCCATGAAATTAAACCACAAAGACGGGGTTTAGTTACTGGTCCAAATAGTTCAATAAATTTAGAAATTCAAAATCTTCGTCAACCAACATCTGCAAATTTAAAACCAGCAAAAGTTTAATCTAGTCAATCAAGATCCCCGACTTCTTTTTTCATCTTGTCAATAAATTATGAGTTAATATCAGAAGTCGGGGATCTGGGTTGATCATCTATTTTTTTTAACTTACTTGCAATTTGCTGTAAATAAATATAATAATATAAAAAAGCCAGGTTTTTAGATCATCAGAGATATGCAAGAATACGACGTTATCATTATTGGTGCTGGACACAACGGTTTAGTTTGTGCAGGTTATTTACTCAAAGCAGGTTATAGCGTCCTCCTACTAGAAAAACGTCCTGTTCCCGGTGGTGCAGCCACAACAGAAGAATGTATCCCAGATAAAGCACCAGGCTTTAAATTTAACTTGTGTGCCATTGACCATGAATTTATTCATTTGGGTCCAGTTGTAGAAGAACTAGAACTGGCAAAATATGGCTTAGAATATCTAGAGTGTGACCCAGTTGTATTTTGTCCTCACCCCGACGGTAAATATTTTTTAGCCCATAAATCCTTAGAAAAAACCTGTGCAGAAATCGCTCGTTACAACGAACGAGACGCTAAAAAATATGCCGAATTTACAGATTATTGGCAACGAGCAATTAACGCCATGACTCCCATGTTTAATGCTCCGCCCAAATCAATTATAGATATTTTTGGTAACTACAATCTGCAACAAGTTAAAGATTTATTTTCTGTCGTGGGTTCTCCCGCCAAAAGCTTTGATTTTGTGCGAACAATGTTAAATAGTGCTGAAGATATTCTCAATGAATGGTTTGATGAAGAATTTCTCAAAGCCCCCCTATCGAGACTAGCATCAGAATTAGGTGCGCCACCTTCTCAAAAAAACCTGGCAATTGGGGTGATGATGATGGCCATGCGTCATAATCCGGGTATGGCTAGACCTCGCGGCGGAACGGGTGCTTTGGTGCAAGCATTGGTGAAATTAGTTAATAGTAAAGGTGGCGTAATTCTCACAAACCAGCACGTGGAAAAGATTTTAATTGATGATGCTAAAGCTGTCGGTGTCAGGGTAGCTGGTGGTAAAGAATATCGAGCAAAACAGGGAGTAATTTCTAATATTGATGCCCAAAGATTATTCTTACAAATGACAGAAAAAAGTGATATTGATGCCCTTGATCCTGATTTATGGGAAAGGTTAGAACGCCGCATTATTAACAACAATGAAACCATCCTGAAAATAGATTTAGCATTAGATGAACCATTGCATTTTTCTCACCATGATCATAAAGATGAATATCTCATTGGTTCAATTTTAATTGCTGATTCCATGAATCATGTCGAACAAGCTCATAATAAATGTACAATTGGTGAAATTCCCGATTCTGACCCCTCCATGTATGTGGTTATGCCTAGCGCCCTTGACCCCAGTTTAGCGCCACCTGGTAAACATACTTTGTGGATTGAATTTTTTGCTCCTTATCAAATTGCTAATGCAAAAGGTACAGGTTTAAAAGGAACAGGTTGGACTGATGAATTGAAAAATAAAGTTGCAGATAGAGTAGTTGACAAATTAGCAACTTATGCCCCCAATGTGAAAAAAGCAACTATTGCGAGAAGAGTCGAAAGTCCAGCGGAATTAGGAGAAAGATTAGGAGCATATAAAGGGAATTATTATCATATTGATATGACTATGGATCAAATGATCTTTTTCCGACCTTTGCCCGAATTAGCGAACTATAAAACCCCCATTGAAAATCTCTTTTTAACCGGTGCAGGAACACACCCCGGTGGTTCAATTTCCGGGATGCCAGGACGCAATTGTGCGAGGGTATTTTTGCAGAATAAGCAACCTTTTAGTCAGGCTTTAAAGGATGCCGGAAATTCAATTAAGTCTACAGTTAATTCTGTATTTGGATAGACGGTTTTTATCCAGGTTAACTACCATATACCTGCGGCCAAGTTGTCAACAAAAATACTACAACCGCGCTGATAGCTAAGACACCTTGAATCAAATTCCCCACCACTGTACCGACAGTAATTCCTATCCCAGCTTTTACCGCAGGCCATAATTGACGTTGATAAAGAAACTCACCAACAATTGCTCCTAACAGTGGTCCAAATAAAATCCCTAATAATGGACCACCAAAAGGTAAAGCTGGTAATAATCCAAAAAATCCCAGTAATAAACCCACAAACGCGCCAATTTGTCCCCATTTACTCGCACCAGCTTGTTTTGCTCCGATATAACCTGCGAGGAAATCAACTCCCGTACTCAGAAGCAAGACAATGATTGTCACAATCAGGGGAATTTTGATCGCTGCAAAGGAATTACTCACAATTCCCCAAGTAATAATAGATATTAAAATTAAACTGCTTCCAGGTATAGCTGGAACGACAGCACCAATAATCCCTACGAACATCACAGCCACTAAAAGCCAATAAATAATTTGCATAATTCTTGTCTGAATCAGGATGTCCAGGATTAAAGGATGAACAGGATGAAAACAATGATTTTATGACCAATCACTCCAGTGTTCAGATCCCCGACTTCTCAAAGAAGTCGGGGATCTATAATATAATCACTCATGATCAAGAGTAACAGCTAATTTATCTGCAATTCCGACAATCCAGTTTTCATCTTGTTTAGTGTAACTGCGGGGAGCGTTTGCACCTAAAATGAGAACTCCTTGATTACCAATTGGTTGACAAATTACACCTTGTGTATTTTCTGGCAAATAATCAAATTCGATTTTACCAGGATAGACATACAAAGCAACTAAATAAATTGGCTTTTGTGTTTCTAATACTTTTTTTAAAATTATTCCTGGTACTACTTCCGATTTAACAGCCAGAATACCGCGACGTAATAAAACTTTACCTTGATAGTAAACTATAAGCGATCGCGTGACTGTATTTGTTAATAATAACCGCGTTGCCCAGGCCAATTCTATTTTCGCTGCTTCTGGCAATTCTGGATCTAAAAAAAATCCCTCTTCCCCAATTAATTCTACTGTTTCAGGTGTACGCGGCTGTACCTGTTGCCAAATCAAACCAGTTAAAATCAACACCGCACTCAAAATTACCCCCAGCACATCTCCTCTTGCTTGAGAGTTTGTGAGTTCCGGTGTTAACAACCGATTCATTAACAAAAGTACAGCCCCTAACCCCCCAACAACTAAGGGTAAACGCCGTAAAACTCGATTGGGATCTGATTTGGTCATTAATCATTAATCATTAATAATTGATAATTGATAATTGTCAATTGTCAATTGTTCTTACTCTTCCCCCGGTTCTAGGATGCGTTGGAAAAGATAACCAGTCCCTCTAGCTGTAAGAATTAATTCTGGGTTGCTGGGATCATCTTCTAATTTTGCCCGTAACCGGGAAATATGTACATCCACAACGCGAGTATCTACATGGCGTTCGGGAGTATATCCCCATACTTCTTGCAAAATTTCTGAACGGGAAAAAGCTTCACCGGAACGACTGACTAACAATTCTAATAAGCTAAATTCCATACCGGTTAAGCGAATTCGCTCATCACCCTTATAAACTTGGCGTTTATTTGTATCAATTTTGATGGTGCTGACATGAATCACCCCAGAACTAGGAATACCATTTGCACCTATTTTGTCTACCCGTCGCAAGACTGAACGAATCCGCGCTTCTAGTTCTTTGGGTGAAAACGGTTTAACAACATAATCATCAGCACCCAATTCTAACCCAGTGATGCGATCTGCGACATCTCCCAAAGCGGTGAGCATGATAATGGGGACATCCGATTCTTTGCGTAATTCTTGACAAACGCCATAACCATCTAGTTTTGGCATCATTACATCTAAAACTACCAAATCTGGTTCAGCTTTACGAAATATCTCTAAAGCCTCTTCACCATCTCCTGCTGTCACTACATCGTAGCCAATCATGGAAAGGCGTGTTTCCAAAATCCGCCGAATGCTGGCTTCGTCGTCTACTACCAGGATTTTTTCTTTATGACTTTCCAAGTTTTGTCATGCTCCTTAACTAAAATTTTTCATCATTAATTTTTAATATCATAATATTAAGATATCATTGCTCTCAATTGATTTGGAAAAAGCTCTAACTATTACTGTGATTAAATTTCCGTTTTTTCCAAAAATTAAGGAAAAATTAAGATTATTAACTAAAATTTAAGCATGGCAAAGCCAAAAAGCATTTATATCTGTAGTAGTTGTGCAGCGGAATTTTCCCAATGGTTTGGAAAATGTTCAAATTGTGACACTTACGATTCTTTAGTAGAGCAAAGTATTAGTTCTTTAGGGGATATACCTAGCCGGGGAGGGGTGGGAAATTGGCAAGCTGGAGGCCATAGTAAATCTCATAATAAACCAGCTAAAGCCAGATCCGCTTTGACTTTTGAGCAAATTAGCGATCGCCAAATTGCTCGTTGGGAGTCCGGTTATGGCGAATTAGATCGGGTTTTAGGGGGGGGAGTCGTTCCCGGCTCAATGGTACTGATTGGCGGCGATCCTGGTATCGGTAAATCTACTTTATTACTGCAAGTATCTGACAAATTAGCACAAAAATACCGGATTCTCTATATTACTGGAGAAGAATCTGGACAACAAGTAAAATTGCGGGCTTCTCGGTTAGGAATGTCCAAACCTCCCCTCGTAGTTACAGAAAATCATGAAAATCCAGATCCTGAAGAAACGGTAAAAAAGCCGGAACAACCCATAGATCCTGACAGTATAGGCGCAGACTTATATATATTGCCAGAAACGGATTTAGAAGAAATTTTACGAGAAATAGATTCTCTAAAGCCAAATGTAGCGGTAATAGATAGTATCCAAACAGTATTTTTACCAGCTTTGACATCAGCACCGGGTTCAGTCGCACAAGTGAGGGAATGTACCGCAGCTTTGATGAAGGTGGCAAAACATGA
>JANMGZ010000621.1:0-3861 GCA_031374905.1 Dolichospermum sp. OTE_70_metabat_362_sub | reverse complement strand
GATCTCTTGGTGTTTTGCCTTTAAATATTAACCAATTATTCACAGATGTTTTCACACTATCAATAATCTTGGTAATATTTTCAATCTTACGAACAGGAAAATAATAGACAGCAGACTTATCAATAAATTGCCAATGACATCCAATCATCGGTTTATTTCCAGGTTCTAAATATTCTGGGAAAAATACCCGATGGTCAATTCTACGAGATGACTTACCAAAACCACCAATTAGCATGGAAAACTTCAGAATTTGCACCACTAACTTTTTCAGTTTATCCTTATATTCCTCTGAAGAATTTTTCATGCAAAGAATAGATAAAATGCCTTTTTGCAAATCATAAATTGGCATTTTTACAGTTCTTCTGTATGTAAATTCATTCAGTTCTAAGTCAATAGCATTAAACGCAATACCCAAATCTCCAACTATTGCACCTTTAGCACCGGCAAACCCTCCCCAAAGTTCCTTGGTTAATTCCTCTGCTGTATTTTCATCAGTTACAGCACTAAATAACCGCAATGTATGACCACGTAAGGCAGCCTTAAACATATTTGGACGAAATTCAGGTGTTTTATCTATATCTACTAATTGTGATGCTAAACCTTGACCCATTAAACTAACAGTAATTAACTTAGTTTCTGAGTGCTTAATAGGTTGACCATAACCAGCACTTACCCTAGAACCAATACCTCTTTCTATAGCTTTATCCCAAATACTCCAGATAGTTTCCCATTCACTATCATCTAATTCAATAGTGCTAGAAATACCAAAAACTAAAGTCGGTTGATAGAGGGATATTTGCAAAAATGCAGCATGAGAATTACTATTTTTAATTTGCCAATCTTGTTGAGGATGAACCACATCTATTAAGGGGTTTTCTTTCCAACTATGATCTTTTGGAAATGCACCATGAAAACGCAAAATACCTGGTTGTGTTTCATTATTAATTTCACAGCCACAATATCTGATTTTTTGTTCACGGGTACAATGTCTTAAAAATGCCCCCTTCATACTTGCACCAGGATAATAGGGAAATCCATTAGCAGCAATTACAGGACGGATAAAATCATCATCTTGACCACTATTAGAAAGCAAACGCCAACTAATTTGATATGGTTTTGTTCTCACTTTATCACTAAATTCAGGTGAATTAATAGCGGTAGCTTCTAACCATTCATCAACCCATCTTTCAGACTGTTCTGGTTGTTGAATGTATTGAATTTGTCCTCTACCGCTAATTTGAGCTTGAAACATTAAGGGTACTTCATTACTATTCGGCATCACTATCACCTGCTTTTTTATAACGTTGAGTCCACCAAACTAAACTGTCACAAAATTGAGTCAAAACTGCTAAACAAATTCGTTGATCTTCAATGTCTAATGCCCATAATCTTGCTGCATAATCTTGTACTTGTCGGGTATTACTTCCATCAACTTGATCATCAGGAAGTTTAATTCCTGCTTGTTTTATGATATCGACAAAAGTTTTCCAAGTCTCACGCCAATATTTACCTTTTTCGGGTTCTTTAGATAGCAGTCGTAAATGTTCACCCCAAAAACGTTCTAAGCCATAAGGTACGGTAGTTCGCATTTTATGAGATTGACCAATTACACCCTTTTTATCCCGATAGAGGAGGACTAATTTCTGCGCTTTTTGGTCTAAGTTATAGGATTTCCAAGTCATTTTTTTAGACTCCTTTAAAAGTTAATTCACAGTGACCTAAACCGATAGATTCTAAGCCACCAAGATAAATATCTGCGGTGTTTCCAGTGTTGAAAGGTTGCCATTTTTTATCGGTAGAATTTTCAGATTTATCCTCTCTAATAGCAACGGGAAATACTAAAATAGTTCCTTCTGGTAATGCTTCGGTATTAAAGAAACCACCACCATCTACTACTTTTTGATCTGCTTTTAATCGCACACGACTTTGACGATATAAAGCCATATCATGAATCATCCCAATATCAGCATTATCTACTATTACTGCTGGTTGTTCTTTGAGATCAGGAAACCAAGGTGATAAGTCTTTGGTCTTGTTAATTTCTAAAAAACCTAAATTAAAGAAGATGGTTCTTTTACCTCCTGTTGCTTGTTTAGCTACAAGATTAGTTGAACCTGTATATTTATCAGGAATTTGTATTTCTTTGAGAAATTTAGTTTTACCATCTACTTGAACTTCAACACTATCACCAGCAATTCTTTGATAACGTTGTAATAACCGAGGGCAAGTTACCCAAACTATAGGTTGACCGGGACAAAAAACGGGAATCCAAATAATAGAAGCATACTCAAATTTAACAATTGATTCGTTATTTTTGTCATCATCTGCACCGTTACCATACCAATAATTTGCGTCATCTTCTCCTTGAGAATTACGCGTTTCTGAACGCAAACGACCACGAATGGAACTACCAGGAATAATCCCAGTTTGGGTAAATTGGTCACGGAAAATTAAGTTTAAATTACCGCTTTCTTCTCCTGCGGTTGCACCTACATGAAGTGGTGCTAAGGTTTCAATAATGCCGTAGGCTTTTTTGTACATTTTAGTTAACTCCTTGAATTTCTACTGGTAAACACAAACCACAACCGACTTTTTTGAGACTATAACCTTCTTTGGGAAACCATGTTTCGTCCCATTCCCACCAAGGTTTATTAATGGGTTCTTTGAGAACGTAAACACTACCCGCAGGAACAGCATAACGTCCTCTTCCTAATGTTCCTTGGGAACGAAAACGATAGGGAACGGGTTTATCTGTTAACATCTGCATAGTTTCAGGAAAACTATGATCTTGAGGTTGACGGTGAGAAATACGATTAGAACCCCATACTCCTGGTGTAATTAGTGCAAATTTGTCTTTTACTGGTTGACGTAAAAGCTCTAAAATGGGACTATCATCAGGTAGTTCAAAGCTATTAATTTCTACAATATGATTTTCACCACCAAATCTATACCAACCATCAGGTAAAGCATAGGTAGATAGATAAACTAAACAACATTCTGGATCTAGTTGTACAGAATATTCTAGAAACAATCCCCCTTTTGTATTATCATCATTTTTCAGAGTACATCTTTCATCATTTTTTAAGTGAGGATGTAATACAGAAACAAATTCAAAAGGAGCTTTGGCTGCATAATCATTACTGCGAATTTGTTCGGCTGCATAGTTCCAATAATTGATTCTTTGCCATTGATAATCAGGTTTTAATTCCGAGTTGTCACAATGCCATTTATCATTTTTAAATTCCCATTCACTAGATTCGTTTTCAGCTACAATTTTATTCCAAGGTATTGGAACATAAAAATATTCTGGATTATCGGTTTTCCCCCAAAATGGACCTGCGATATATAAATCATTACTTAATTTTTTTTGATTCCATATTTTCTGAACTTGGTTAACGCTAAAGAATAATCCTGATAAGGTTGCAGCTTCAGGAGGAAATTTAGAACCAGAACGACCAACTAAATTTTCTGGTGATAAAAATGCTCCTGCACTACCATACATAAACCCCAAAGGATTGACACAAATTAGATATTTGAACATAAATACCATCCTATATTAATTAAACCATCAATCCATTTCATGAGTTGTAAATTATCTGATTTACCAACTATTTGTTCTTGTTGGTTTTGTAAATCTTCTTTCTGGTTTTCAAAATAAACATTAAACAGTTCTAATGCTATACGTTCATCAATATTGATTCCTTTAGCATTCAAATTTATTGCATGACGAGCTTTCAAGGTCGCTAAATCACTATAAACATGACTCCAGTTAGGAAAGTCTTCTTTCTGTCTTCCTTTACATTTCCATTCTGCAAATGTTTTACCATCTCTATCTCGATACTTCATCAAAATATCCAAATA
>JANMGZ010000617.1:0-7273 GCA_031374905.1 Dolichospermum sp. OTE_70_metabat_362_sub | reverse complement strand
CGATCGCATCTAAGAGGGTGTTTGAAAACTTTTTTGTGTGGTACATAACACTTGTAGATCCCCCTAAATCCCCCTTAAAAAGGGGGACTTTAAGAAATAAATTTAGCCCCCTTTTTTAAGGGGGGTTGGGGGGATCTAGATAAGTTCTGATACTTTATGGCTAACGCCACGCTTCGCTATCAAACATCTTCTAACTCAATGCGATCGCTTTTTCCTGCTAACTAACCTTTTCCACTCCTGCTAAATCCAAAATCGGTGCAATCAAATCTTCCCGCTTCACCGCCATTATATGCACACCCTGACACAATTCTCGGGCAATTTGCACTTGTTCGGCGGCAATTTTCATTCCTTCTTCCAGGGGATGTTTCGCTTTTGCTAATCTCTCAATAATGTGTTCAGGAATATTCACACCGGGAACAGCCTTATTAATAAACTGGGCATTTTTTGCCGATTTCAACAGAAAAATTCCCGCCAAAATTGGTTTGTTGTAACCTACAGCGATTTTATCCATGAACTTTTCTAATATTTCAAAATCAGTAATTAATTGACTTTGAAAAAATTGCGCCCCGGCTGCTATTTTCTTTTCAAACCGACTTTGCAAACCTGACCAACTTTTAGATTGAGGATCTACGGCTGCACCGACAAATAAATCTAATGCCCCATCAGTGAGGGGTTTCTCATTAAAATCAACGCCATGATTCATGTTTCTAATTAACTGCAATAACCGCACAGCTTCTAAATCAAAAACGGCTTTTGCTTGAGGATGATCACCTGCTTTTACAGGGTCGCCAGTTAAAGCTAAAATGTTGCGGATACCCAAAGCATGAGCGCCCATTAAATCGGCTTGTAATCCGATTCTATTGCGATCGCGGCAAGCAAACTGACAAATCGGCTCAATGCCATTTTGCAATAAAATTACTGAGGCTACTAACGAAGACATCCGCATCACGGCACGGCTACCATCAGTAATATTGACAGCATGAACCCTTCCCTTAAGAGTCGCCGCCATTTCGATGGTATGGGTAGGATCTCCGCCCTTGGGAGGTGCAACTTCGGCAGTAATTAAAAAGTCACCCTTTTGGGCGGCTGTGCGGAAGTTATTAAAAGCACTAAAGCTATGAGTATCCGGCATAATATAATCAATTCGGTTTTCTAATAGGGTAAAACAAATTACACCTAAAAGCCTAAACTCAGATCCCTCAGATCCCCTCCCTCAGATCCCCGACTTCTTAAAGAAGTCGGGGATCTATCTATGGAACTGTGAAACCCAAAGCCGCTTTAACATCTGCTAGAGTAGAGGAAGCGATCTCTCTAGCTTTCTCACCACCATCTCTTAACACTGACTCTAAATAACCTTTATCCGCCATTACCTCCTGATATTTATCCTGAATTGGCTTTAAAGCATGAATCGCCGTTTCTGTCAACAAAGGTTTAAATTGTCCCCAACCCATATCTGCACATTCAACCGCTACATCTTGCTTCGTTTTTCCAGCCAGCAGCGTATACAGCGTCAATAAATTATGACATTCTGGGCGTTCTAAATCATCAAAGGTTAAACCCCTCACCAAATCAGTTTTACAGCGTTTAATCTTCTTAGTAATCTCCTCTGGTGAGTCTAAAATATTAATTCGGCTCAATTCTGAAGGATCTGATTTTGACATTTTTCTTGTCCCATCTGTCAAACTCATCACTCTTGCACCTTCCTTTCTAATCAAAGGATCTGGTAATTTTAATACAGGTGCTTTTTTCGCGAATTGATGATTAAACCTATTGACAATATCCCGTGTTAGTTCCAAATGTTGCTTTTGATCTTCACCCACTGGCACTTTATCCGCTTGATATAGCAGAATATCCGCCGCCATGAGTACAGGATAATCTAACAAACCAACACCGACATTTTCCCCTTGTTTAACGGCTTTTTCCTTAAACTGGATCATATCTTGCAACCAGTTCAGGGGGGTAATGCAATTTAGCAACCAAGTAAGTTCACTGTGTGCGGAAACGTGCGACTGAACAAAGATATGAGAATGTTGTAAATCAATACCACAGGCTAAATATAAAGCAGCAATCTTGTAAGTATCAGCCGCTAAAGTTGCGGGATTATGCGGTACAGTAATGGCGTGTAAATCTACCACACAAAAGAAATTTTCATACTGATCTTGAATTTCTACCCAGTTACGAATCGCACCTAAATAGTTACCTAAGTGTAAATTACCAGTTGGTTGAACTCCCGACAGAACGCGCTGCTTACCCATAATTATCAGTGTAACGAGAACTTGCTCAATTTTATAGACCCTAACCGTCAAGTCAAACCCTGAAAACCGTCCTAAATAGATAGGAGAGGTTTGTGAGAAAATATGATCAACAACATTTTCTCATCATCTTCTACAATTAATAATAGGTGTATTAACAACTTGGATATTATTAATTATGCCCCCACTTAACATTGATGTAAATCAATCCAATATCAGTATTAAAGAGTTGTTATCTCTAGTGCTTGCAGGCAAAGAAATTGTTTTAACTGATGGTAGCATCCCCCAGGCACGTTTGATATCAATGTCTTCAGAAAAAATTTCAAGTTCTCAATCTCGCACAGCAGGATTACATTCTGGAGCTATTTGGACAAGTGAAGATTTTGATGAGCCACTACCTGAAGATTTCTGGACAGGAAATCTATGAATTTACTTTTAGATACTCATACTTTCATTTGGTGGGATAGCGAACCAGGGAAACTTTCACAACAGGCTTTAATACTGTGTCACAATCCTATGAATACTCTCCTGCTAAGTATGGTAAGTATTTGGGAAATGCAAATTAAGATTCAATTAGGTAAATTAACTCTCAATCTGCCGTTAGTAGAGATAATTCAACATCAGCAACAAAACAATAATTTGAAAATTCTTCCGATTACCATCAATCATGTTTTAGCATTAGAGAATTTATCTAATCATCACAAAGATCCTTTTGATCGCTTATTAATTGCTCAAAATAATATTGAAGATGCTGTATTAGTTAGTTGTGATCCTATGATTGCTAAATATCAAGTTAAGCTAGTTTGGTAAGCAGTTTAATTTGAGTTTTGATAGCAAAATTAATAATACCAATCTTCCTGAGTACATCGCTATTTAAGCACCTCTTTGTTACTCTGTTTTGTTGCTTAAATATAAAACTAAAAGAATCTGTACCTCTAGAGAGATAAAAACCAACTAACCCAGCTTTTATAGTTCAAATTAAATAGGTTTTGATCAAAAACAACTCAGGGAAATATACTTAATGAAAGCTTTATTAATCTGGCCGATAATGCCTAATTCTTTTTGGTCTTATCAGGAAACCATTGATTTAGCTGGGTTACGTGCCACCAATCCCCCATTAGGTTTAATCACGGTTGCAGCGATGTTACCGAGTGATTGGGAATTCAGATTGAGCGATCGCAATGTTCGTCTAGAAACAGATGCAGATTGGGAATGGTGCGATATAGTCATCGTCTCTGCAATGATCATCCAAAAACAGGATTTTGGGGAAATAATTAGGAAAGGAAAAAGATTAGGTAAAAAAGTCGCAGTGGGGGGACCATTTGCCACATCTGTACCAGAATTTGTTCTCGAAGCAGGAGCAGATTATTTAATTTTAGATGAAGGGGAAATCACAATTCCCATGTTTGTAGAGGCTTTAGAAAAGGGAGAAGAAAAGGGGATTTTTCGCGCCACAGAAAAACCAGATGTTACCACAACTCCCTCACCTCGATTTGATTTATTAGATTTAGATGCTTATATAGCAATGACGGTGCAATTTTCCCGTGGTTGTCCATTTCAATGTGAATTTTGCGATATTATTACGCTTTTTGGTCGCAAGCCCCGCACGAAAACACCTGAACAAATTCTGGGAGAATTAGAAGTATTATATCAGATGGGTTGGTGGCGTTATGTATTCATAGTTGATGATAACTTTATTGGCAATAAACGCAATGCTAAGGTC
Source organism: Dolichospermum sp. OTE_70_metabat_362_sub (assembly GCA_031374905.1). Classification (GTDB taxonomy): domain Bacteria; phylum Cyanobacteriota; class Cyanobacteriia; order Cyanobacteriales; family Nostocaceae; genus Dolichospermum. Next base: position 3,298 of record JANMGZ010000617.1, on the reverse strand, counting down.
TTTTTAAGAGCATTAATTCCTTGGATGGAAGAACGTAATTATCCCTTTGCTTTATTAACAGAAGCTTCTTTGAATTTAGCTGAAGATGATGAATTACTAGAATTGATGGTAAAGGCTGGTTTTGTCCAGGTATTTATGGGAATTGAAACCCCTGATGTAGATAGTTTAGTAGGAATTAATAAACCACAAAATACCCGCAGTTCATTAGTTGAATCCTGCAATAAAATTACCAAAGCCGGATTACAGATCATGTCTGGTTTTATCTTAGGATTTGATGGGGAAAAACCAGGCGCAGGTAAACGGATTCAAGAGTTTGTAGAAGCCACCTGTATTCCTCAAGCCCATCTTAACTTATTGCAAGCTTTACCGAATACAGCTATGTGGACTCGCTTGCAAAAAGAAGGTCGGTTAAGGGATGGTTTGGGTGAATTTGTTGGTTCTCAAAAAGCCTTAATGAATTTTGTTCCTACTCGGCCAATGTCAGAAATTGCGGAGGAATTTATTGATGCTTTTTGGAATTTGTATGAACCTATGCCATACCTAAAACGGACTTTTCGCCATTTTATGATGATGGAAGGTTGGCGAGCTAAATATCAACGAACTTTAACTAAACCAGAGTTTCAATTTTTAATGTCTATTTGTTGGCGACAAGGAATGCTACGTTCCACACGGTTTGTTTTTTGGCAGCAATTAATAACAATGGCACGGCAGAAACCTCATCTATTATATGATTATTTAATTGCTTTAGGTACAGGTGAACATTTTTTCAAGTTCCGTCATGAGGTAAAGGCAGAAATAGAATCAGAATTAGCAGAATTTCAGCAACATGAACGGGAGCAAGAAACCATAACTTTACAGTTAGAAACTGTGAGTTAAGTAGCTAAAATAAAAATGCTCAATATCTAGACCAAGATCCCCGACTTCTTTAAGAAGTCGGGGATCTATTTATTGTATTTCTTCTGTAAAATGTAAGTTTTGTAATTAATAACAATAGTGGTTTTTTTAATACATTTGTATTTATTATTCACGTTGAGGCAGAAATTACTGCAAAAATTGAGTAAATGCGCCTACCAGGTTAAAATAGTTTTGGTGACAGCCTCTCCACTGTTCCTTATGAGGCTTTATATGGCAACAAATATTACACAAATAGCCAAGTATTTAGATAACCTTGGTTGGGACTACCGTTTTGATGAAGAAGAAGACAGGATTATTACGGGTGTTGAAGCTGAAAACATAGACGATTTCCTCATAGTTGTCCAGTTAGATGAGGAAGGGAAATTTTTTCGGTTATTTGCACCCCAAGTTTTGGCTGAAGTAAAAGACCATCCTCACAAAGACGCTATCCTACAAACCATGCTGGCTATTTCCTGGGAAACCAAAATGCTGCAATGGGAATATGATCCATCTGATGGAGAAATTCGCGCTATCATCGAATTTCCCCTGGAAGACTCCATGCTCACCGAAAAACAATTTAACCGTTGTTTGAGCGGATTAATCCAAATCGTGGATAGCATTGCCCTCCCGCGTTTGCAAGAGGTAATGGAAACAGGAGCAGATCCGGGAAATGTAGATTTAGGAGAAAGATTATTATTGAGTATTCAAGAACAAGCTCCTGGATTATTAGAACTCCTCGAAAAAGCTATGGAAGCGCGGAAAAAGCGGGGTAGTTTTGCCGATGAATAAATCGGATCACTACTTAAATCGCTAAACTGCAAAGTGATAATCTGATCATATACTGAAATTTTTTAGGGCTGGATTTTTATGACATCCTATGCAACCTCCTCTGCTAAAGCAGAAATGAGTGAACTCCGGCGGTTGAAAAGTTTATTACCGCCAGAACTACAAAGTTGGGTAACAGTTGAAGGCACGACTGAGGTTAATCCATCTCTGATTCGTTGCGAAGAAATTGGTAAAGACCAAGTAGAAATTCAAATTGACTTGGTAAAATGGGATGCCTTGGCAATGGATCAGCGGAATTTGCTATTCTGGCACGAAGTTGCTCGCGTGCAAAATGACACTATTCCCAAAGATGGTTGGGAAATGGCCGCACTGGCTATTGGTTTAGGTGGTGCTGTGGGTGAATTATGGGTACAAGATGGATTATTGCTAGTATTAGCTATGGCACTCTGTGGCGTTTCCGGTTGGCGACTGTATCAAAAAAATAATGGGGATAAACAAGTTAAAGAATTACTAGATGCTGACGAAAAAGCGATCGCTCTAGCAACCCGCTTTGGTTATAGTTTACCCAATGCCTATAAAAGTCTTGGTAGCGCCTTAAAAACTTTGGTGGAAAACACTCCTAGCAAGCGGCAACGTTCTCGATATGAAGCCAGACTTTCCGCTCTTAAACGCAGCGCCAACAAAGCCAAAGCTAAATCTAGGAATGACGACTCTGAAATGTAAAATCTTAACAGTTAGTAATGCGGGGCAGAATTAAAAATTAATAATTAAAAATTAAAAAAGCAGATTACACAAGCTTTTTAGAGATTTTTAATATTTGGTTGATTTACTCTTCCCCTGCCCCTCAGCTATACTATCTTTTCTTAGGACTATGCGGATGGCGCTGTTGTGGATTATCTGTACTTTTCGAGATGCTGGTCGAATGCAACTGTTTGCGACCATTAGTAATAATTTTTAACATTTCCTGAATATCCTGTTCAATATTAGCCAAAACGTTATCGGCGTATTTATCAGCACCATCTTCAATTTCTTCAGCTTGAGAAATTGCAGTTTGGCGCATTTCTTCTAATTCTTGCTGACAGGCACGGCGTTTGCGGTCAATCTCCGCCAGGGTATCCTGCATCATTGCTTCACAATCCTGCTGCACTTGTCGCCGCAGTTGGTCAGCTTCCCGTTGTGCTTGCCGGACAATATCACTTTCAGACAAAATTTGCGCTCTTTTGGCTTGGGCTACGTCTACTACCTGCTGTCCATATTCTTCCGCTTCTAGAAGAATTTCATGCTTTTGTGCCAGAATATCTAGGGCTTCTTGGAACACTGCCGGCAAAGAAAGACGGACGAAATCAAGTTGTTCAAGTAATTTATCTTCATCTATTAAGGTACGTCCAGTCAGGGGAATCCTCAAACTAGAAAGAACAATTTCCTCTAATTGGTTGAGTTCTTCCTGAATATCTACTCCTGGAGTTGGTGCTGGATTCCCAATGTGGGGGATACCATTCACGTACTCTCGCGGGGTAGGGTTACTGCCATTATGGTTGGATTCGAGATTAGAGATTTTTGGTTGTAGCATTGGTATATATCTAGGGCAATGTGTGGGGGAACAAGATGATCAATAGAG
>JANMGZ010000595.1:0-7425 GCA_031374905.1 Dolichospermum sp. OTE_70_metabat_362_sub | reverse complement strand
GATTTTAAGGGTTGTAATCGGGTGGCAAATTGCATTTTAATAATTATTTATTGGTCATTAGTCATGAGTGAGTCTAATCTATTACCAACCTGGCGACTAGAAGTCGCGGCTACACAGACTAAACCCACCTATTCCTTCGGTCCCGTAAGGGATACGTGGGTTCAAAAGCCTTGATTTTTCATTAGTCCACGCAGGTGGACTTTGTTTGTGTAGTAGCGTATCGCTAAAGCGAAAGCTCCGCTAACGCGTCAGCGTGCCGGAGGCATCTTTCTAATCGCCATAAACTTTTAAAACAGCCTCTAACTAATTATTATTTAAATGCTTTTCCAAAAAACTGAGTAATTTATCTTTACCGATTACTCCTTCAATAGATTCTAATAGTTGTTCTCCTTTTACCAATCTCAGAGCGGGAAGACCTTCTACTTGATATTGCTTGACGGTGAGCGGATTGGGGTCAGTTTCCATTTTAACAATTTTTAGGCGATCGCTATAAGTTGTTGCAGCCGAGTTAATCAATGGTGACATCAATTGACAAGGACCACACCAGGAAGCCCAAAAATAGACCAATACAGGCTGCTCGGCTTTTAATACTTCTGTTTCAAACTCAGCATCAGTGATAGTGATTACACCCTTATTCATTGTAGTCTCCATAAAGCAGCATAAATTAATCAAGTTCGTTTACAAAATACTCTATCTCAAGATTTTGGATTTTAGATTTTGAATTTTAGATTCTAATATATTGACTATACAAGCTTTTCGTCCGATAATTTATCACAATGATTGGAAAAAATGAAGCAAAATCCCACAACTTAGGATGTGTGGGATTAAGTAAATTGAATTATCCGCAAAAATTACAGATTATCCAATTGTTTGCGGAGAGCTTCCAATTCAGCATCAACTGGTTCAGCAGGTTTAGCTGTGCTGATTGGTTGTACTGGAGTTGCGGCGCTGGGTTGTTCTGGGGTTAGTAATTTTGGTTCGGGTGCAGGTGCTAAGGATGCTTTCATTGCAGCCAATTCATCATCAACATCACTACCAGATTCCAATTTGGCAAATTGGTTTTCTAAATCTGAACCAACTAATTCTGCGGTAGACTGAGCGCGAGATTCTTGGATCAACACCTTTTCTTCCATGCGTTCAAAAGCAGACATGGCACTACTGGTATTCATCCCACTCACCATTGCTCCCAGTTGCTCCTGGGCTTTAGCCGCAGTAATCCGGGCTTTGAGCATTTCTTTCTTGGTTTTGGCTTCAGAAATTTTGCTCTCTAGCTGGATTAAACTTTTCTTGAGACCTTCTACCTGAACTGTTTGCTGGTCTAGACTGGTTTTTAATGCCGTAGCGGTATCAGTATAAGTTTTCTTGCGCTCTAATGCTTGACGGGCTAGGTTTTCATCACCTTTTTGGAGAGCAAGTTGGGCGTTGCGTTGCCACTTATTAATTTCGTTTTGTCCTTCACTATACTGTTTTTCTGTGCGTTTTTGGGCGGCGATCGCTTGCGCTACTCCTTGACGCAACTTCACCATATCCTCTTGCATTTCTAATAAAGCTTGTTCCAGCATTTTTTCTGGATCTTCGGCTTTACTGACTAAATCGTTTAGATTAGCACCAACTACTCGTTTAAGGCGATCAAATAATCCCATAAATTTATTTTTCCTTTAGAGGTTTACGCTCTTGGTTAGATAGTTAGCTTTTCTACTATATTAATAGCTACCTATGCCAATGTAGTCTTTCCAGTCTGGATTACTATCTTTTTTTCTATTCTGAATCATCAACCTATTAATTATCTATATTAACCAGGAAAAGTTATGGTTCGGGTGTTTTGGGTAAATTATGATCTGGCTGCGGATTTTCTCCTTGATTTAGCATATAAGTTTTCATTGCTGCCAGTTCTGTATCAATATCATGATGAGAATCTAGGGATGCAAATCGTTTTTCCAGATCATCACCACTCACTGTACTAGCTACTTCTGATTTTGCTTCTATTTGTAAAACTTTTTCTTCCATTCGTTCTAATGCACCTAAGCTAGATGTTGCAGAAGCTCCAGTTAGCATTTCTTGAAGCCGATAGGAAGCTTCGGCTGAACGAGCGCGAGCGATATACATATCTTTTTTGGTTTTTACTTCAGCCAGTTTTAACTCTAAAGTCCGCATATCCTGCTTTAACTTGGCTACTACATCTTTTTGCTGGTGAATTTGGCTGGTTAAGGTTGTAGCAGTTTCTTGGTAAAATTTGCGTTTGGTGAGAGCTTCCCTTGCGAGGGATTCATTACCCTGCTGAAGGGCTAATTGGGCGCGACGATACCATTCCTGGCTTTGGGATTCTCCTGCGGCTGCTTGGCGTTCTGTACGCTTTTGGGTGGCGATAGCTTGAGCTACCCCTTGACGCAATTGTACCAAATTCTCCTGCATTTCCATGAAAGCTTTCTCCAGAATTTTTTCTGGATCTTCTGCATTGCTGACTAGACTATTAAAATTAGCGCGAATCACCCGCAGAATACGGTTAATAACTTCCATGTTGGCTCTACCTTGACCATTTACCGGACTTTGAGGATTGCTATATTGCCATCCTAAATCATCTCAACGTTTTTTTATTATGGCTTTTGTAACCGTGCTTTAATTCCTTTTGCTTCTAATTCTTGCAATCTGCGCTTAATCTCATCTTCAGTTTTCAGAGCGCCTAAATAAATAAATTTTTTGTTTGGTGATAAATAAGCATCGGGAACTACTTGCTTTGCTGCTGTTAAAGCTTTGTCACCTTGATTATCAGCAATAATATAATAATATCCATCTGCTGAAGGTTTAATATCTTCTGAAAGGGGTGATGCGGTGGCTGTAGGCTTTGGTAAAGGTGTGGAAAGAGTAGAAAGAGGTAATGAAGAAATAGGATTTATAGGAGTTACAGGTGGTTGAATCGCTAGGGGTGTGGGTGTAATGTGAGGAGTCAATTTCACCTTTGGCGTTAAATCTACGACATCTTTGGGATCTCTGACTTCTCGAAATTCTTGGGTAGCCAAATTAGGATATTTAGCTATGGGAGTGATTTTTACTGCGGTTGTTGGTTGAGAATTATTTTCGATTATTCCTGTATTTTCCGCAATTGGTGATGAATTATTGTTTTGTAAGTTACTGAAATTTAACTTGGGCAAATTTTTGGGATTTAAAACTACATAGCCTAAAGTTAAACTTGCTAATAATAGCAACAGCATTGAACCAATACCTATAGGTGACAGCACAGTGTCACGGGATTTGGGAGAATTAGAAGTCTGAGTTTGTGGCGCTTCTGCTGTCAAACTCCGCAATAGTGCTTCACTAGATTCTAAATAATCATTTGGTTGTTTAAGAGAATCATTTTTGGTGAGGGGGTTTTGGTTTTCAGTCGGTTGAATTTTGGTGAGAACTATACTGCTACTAGATTTTTCTAAATTTGCAGAAGTGGGGGCTTCCTCTATTTCTGTGGTAGAAAACTCCTGGGAAAAATTAATTGCTTCAGTCTCAGTCGTCAAGAACGGATTTTCTGAAGAAATGACTATGGGAGAAACTGCTGGTAGTTGAATATCGTTCAAAAGGGTTGTTTTTTTAGATCTAGTATAACTTTCCACACTTCCTGATGTTTGTGTCCTGGCGTTTTTGCGTGTGCGTCTATATCTGGTTAATTCTTGATCTAATTGCACTTCTAAACTAGCCAGCGCTGTAGTCAGGGCAGGGTTCAAGCCTGTTGTTTGAGAGGATTTTGCCGAATCTACAAAAGAATTTTGATTCATTGTTAAGATGGAGTATGGGTAGATGATTAAATTAATTTTCAATATATTAGCGAAAATTATTTGTCAGTATTCAGCTATTTTACTTAACTTACTTGTTAGAAGTATAGCTGACAACACGCTTCTTTTGCCTATTTATTAACTAGCAACTTATACCAAATTCAACTGCATAGAATAAGTTTTCAAGAATAATTAACCGCAGATAAACGCAGATAAACGCAGATAAAGACGGATTAATTCATGGATTTCTTCTGTGCAGTTTCACTTACAATTGGGATTATCTTGGTTGTATACGTTAATGGCTAAATACTTAGAATAGTAAAACTACTAACAAAATATGTCTTTTAAGTCAATTGATCAGGTTTTAGGGAATATTCAACGTTCACCACAATGGCAAGAACAGGTATTTCCACGGTTGCTAAAGTGTTGGGTGGAAGTTGTGGGAATTCCGGTCGCTGCTCAAACTCGTCCTTTGTCAATTCAGCGTGATGTAGTGTGGGTAGCAACTTCTAGTGCTGCTTGGGCGCAAAATTTGACTTTTGTCCGGAAAACTATATTGATGAAATTAAATGACAAGCTGTCTACGTCTTTGGTGGATTTTCGCTTTTCGACAGCGGAGTGGAAAAATTCATCAACAACGGGAACAGAAACAACTGTTTCGGCATCAGAACATCCTAGTTATGTGATTGATGATTTAACTGCTGAGAAGTTAGTTATATCCAATCGTGACAATGCTTTGGGTGCTTTTGAGAATTGGGCTAAGAAGATGCAAGAGCGATCGCATCATCTGCCTTTATGTTCCCAATGTCAATGTCCTACTCCACCGGGTGAAATTGAACGCTGGGATGTTTGTTCTCTCTGCGCTACTAAGCTGTTAGGGTAAAGTTTCTAGCTTTTGAGGAAATTATTTAACTATTGTGAATCATTCAGTCAACTAGATGCTAAAGACTGAGTTTTAATCTATCTAAAGTAGGGTTTATAAAACGTGAGTAAATCCAAACTCAGACTTTTAATCTTGATCCCCAATACATTTTAGACTAAAACTAGTATGTAAACACTCACAGAATTATTTACATATATAACAAGAATATAAAGACATCATAAAGTTTATTTATAGCTAATAATCGCTAGAAGCTATATCCAATAATGACTTTTTGCCCTTCATGCCTATTTTGGACAACAAGCAAGATATATAAGTGTGATAACTAGTCCTACGGTACTTGAAGATGAAGGCACATGAAACTAATTAAGCGTTTAACATCTACCTGTCGTTATTGTCGTTATTACCAACCACAGGGTCGTCGTGGTGGTATGTGTGAAAAATTGAGCGCACCAGTGCAAGGAATTTGGAAAGCCTGTCCTTTGGCTCTAGCGGCTTTTGCTCCTTCTTGGGAAACTTTAGAAGATGCGTGGAGTTTACCAGTGGCCAGACCTATTTTTTCGGCTGCTCAAACTGTCCCAACTGATTTAGATCATCTTACCTTAGCCTCTGTTGAAGATATTTCTACTTGCGCTACACAAGAAGTAAAAAATCAGAGCGTACTAATTTAACTACCTATTATTACGGTCATTAATTTTCTGTCCACTTTAATAAAATTTGACTGGTAATTTGTTATTGTTTCCCATTTTGACATCTTTAGAGATCGCACCTTCATCACAGGTGCGATTTTGGATTTTGGTATATATAAATCTAAGGCAACCAGGGAAAATCTCGAAAGTTAGGAGGACGTTTTTCCAAAAAGGCTTGTTTTCCTTCTGCTCCTTCTTCTGTCATGTAATAAAGGAGAGTAGCGTTACCAGCAAGTTCTTGTAAACCTGCTTGTCCGTCACAGTCTGCGTTAAATGCTGATTTAAGACAACGAATAGCTATGGGACTTTTTTCTAAGACTTCTTGCGCCCATTTTATCCCTTCTGTTTCTAGTTGTTCTATGGGGACAACAGTATTTACTAAACCCATTTCTAAAGCTTCTTGGGCGTTATATTGACGACAAAGAAACCATATTTCTCTTGCTTTTTTTTGTCCTACTATTCGCGCTAGGTAACTCGCACCAAAACCACCATCAAAACTACCTACTTTGGGTCCTGTTTGCCCAAAAATGGCGTTATCGGCTGCAATAGTTAAATCACAAATTAAGTGTAAAACATGACCTCCACCAATAGCATAACCTGCGACTAGAGCAATAATGACTTTCGGCATGGAACGAATCAGACGTTGCAAGTCTAAGACGTTTAAACGGGGAATCCCTGCTTCATCTACATAACCCGCTTGTCCCCGCACACTTTGATCTCCTCCTGAACAGAAAGCGTATTTACCGTCTGTGTGAGGTCCTGCACCTGTAAATAGGACTACGCCAATAGTGGTATCTTCCTTGGCATCCCAAAAGGCTTCATATAGTTCAAATACGGTTTTAGGACGGAATGCGTTCCGTTTGTGGGGACGGTTAATGGTGATTTTGGCGATACCGTCAGTTTTTTGATAGATGATGTCTTCGTAGGTTTTGACGGTTTTCCAGTCAGGTTGCATGATTATACAGTGGACTTGTTGTGCTTGAGAATTTTATCGCGGATGAGAGGGAAGACATTCATTTTCTGTTAATAGATTTCCACTTCTACACCATCTGGTGAGTTAATTAGGTACAGGACAATCTTTGATAAGTGAGCTAAGATGCATCTAAATTTGATTTAGTCAAATTAGAAAATAAGCCATTAAACTCTTATCTATATCGCTGTTCCCTTGTCTTACACTAGCAATTTAAATGTGTCACAGCTTATGACATTGCTTCATAATTTTGGTGATGAATAGGCAGGAGATTTATCAATTGCACCCATCTTACTAAGTGGCCAGAAACGCACTACAGCCCGACCAATGATATTATTGCGAGGAACAACACCCCAACAACGTCCATCATAACTATTAGGACGATTATCACCTAGCATTAAGTAGGAATTTGGCGGGATGATTTCCGGTTGAGCTAAAAAAGGAGGTTGGAGTCCACTGCTATTGCAAGCTTCAACGAAAGTTCGCACAGAAGAAGATAGATAAACATTTTCTTTTAGAGGCTTACTGTTGATATACACTTTACCCTGCTTGAGTTCTACTTTTTCCCCAGGTAAACCAATGATTCTTTTAATAAATGCTTCCCGTTCAGGATTATTTTGTATTTCTTGTGGTGGTAAAAATACTACTATATCTCCTCGTTCAGGGTTAGCAAATTTATACTTTACTTTATCAACAATAATCTTGTCTGCCAGCCACTGGTCTTTGACACCATGTAGAGTTGGTTCCATAGAACCAGTGGGAATCCAACGGGCTTCGGCGACAAAAGTACGAATTCCTAGAGCCAGAAAGATACTCAAGATCATCGTTTTACCTAGCTCTACTATCCAGGAATTATCGGGTTCTTGGCTAGAGTTTTTATCATACGCTTGATTTTGCATGAAATTGTTGAAGTATGTTAACAGACTAGTATTGAACTTGGACAAAGGGACTTGATATTATTAATCTTAACGAGATAGAGGAGATGACAGGTAAATAAAGTAAAAAATCTATTGTTTTTCTTTTATCAGCTATAAACATTAAGGGTTTTAGCTCACTTGTCAATAAACCTTTTTAACACAAAACCAAAATTGGCGGTTCTTTGTGCAGATTAAGTTTATCTTAAAG
>JANMGZ010000594.1:0-7828 GCA_031374905.1 Dolichospermum sp. OTE_70_metabat_362_sub | reverse complement strand
CGGTGTTATGAGGTACAAGAACCCCACCCCCAACCCCCTCCCCGCAAGCGATGAGGGGGCTAAGATGTACCTCATAAGAGCGGAAACCGCTGTATCGTTAATTAGGGACTTTATTTTTTGGAAGTCCCTTAACAGTCAACTGTCAACAATCATCTTTTAATAACTGAGACAATCCTTAGAAATAGCAAAGGTTTCGCTCACAATTTCTGATGCTAATTTATCAGATTTAAGTAAAGGATAGTCCTGATTACTATGATGTTTACGCCCATTGGAGAATGACTGAGATTGTAAAGAAAGTCCCATAGCTAAACTAGGCATATAAATAATATTGTAATTTGCCACATCTTCAGAAGATATGCTCGCAAAGGACAGATTAAATAAGCTATGTAAAGGTAACTTATACAGGTCACGGTGGGGAATTAAAATTATTGTATCTACCCCTTCTAATTCTTGAATTATTGTAGAAATATTCAAGATATTTTGCAAGTGTAATAGTTTTGATACTGTTGCCGACTCTTGCCAATCTGCTAACCAATGTTCAAATTCAATTAATCGTCTTGCTCCTTCTGGAATTGCTTCTATATCTTGTATGGGTGTAAATAATAAAATGGGTGATGGTGATTGATCTTTGATAATAAATGTGTGTAAAGCCGCTGGGCTAAGATGCCAATAAATTATGGCTGTGGAGGGATTAAGCAATTTTTGAATAGAGCTATAATTGTGTGGCTGAAGTTGATAATTTAAAGCAGGCATTAACCACTGTAAACAATTATTTTTGCCATGTTCGGCGATTTCCCAAGCTTCTACTAAATCTCCTGTATTTACCGCTAAATCCACTGCTAGTTGTCCCAAACCTGCAAATTTTATTGCTAGTTGTTTTTTATTTTCATCAGAACGAGTGGGGTTAGTGAGTAATTGTTGTAATAACTCAATACCCCATTTTTGTAATTCCTGTGCAGCTACTGTTTCTCCTAAACAGACAAGCACTTTAGCCAGAAATTGCAAAATTTCTAAATGCAGTTCTGGAAAATCTTCTGGTGTCAGCGTCGATAGTGCCAATTGGTATTCAGACATGGCATGATGCCAATAATCACGAGGTGCAGTTTCTTTTTTGCCTTGCTCGTAGTAAGTATTACCAACAGCTATATGTAATCTTCCCCAACCTTCTGGGTGAGTATCTGGACGAAGATGTTTTAAACCTTCTTGATAACTTGCTAATTTACCTTCATAGCCGCCTAAATTCAGGGCTGGATTGGATCTAGAAATGCTACTGACTACAATGAGTGATGATTGTTCAGGGGTAAGATGACCAGCAGCCGCACCCCTACCCAGCCAAGCTTCCCAGTAATCTAGTTTAATTTCTAAAGCACTGTCATAGCAGGAGATAGCTTGGGCAAAATTGTCTAGGTAAAATAGGGCTACGGCTTGATTATACCAGGCGGGATGGAAATCGGGTTTGATGGCGATCGCTTGTTGATAGGAGGCGATCGCATCTTCCCGCAGACCGAGATTTTCAAAGGATACACCCCGGTTATACCAAGCTAGATAAAATTCCGGTTGAATGGCCAGCGCTTGATCCCAGGACTCAATGGCTTGGGACCATTGTTTTAAATTAAATAGCACTACGCCTCTGTCAATCCAGGCTTCATGATAGTTGGGTTGAAGAGAGACAGCTTGATCATAACTAGCGATCGCATCTGCATATTGCTCAATCACAGCTAAAGCTACCCCTCTGTAGTACCAGGTTTCTGGGTCTTGGGGTTGGAGATTGAGGGATTGATCATAACTAGAAATGGCTTCCCCGATTAAACCTAACTTCAATAATGCTAAACCTCTACTAGACCAAGCTTCTTGGTAATCTGGTTTAATAGCGATCGCTTGATCAAAAGAAGCAATAGCCGCGTCAAAGTCTCCCAACTCACCGAGAATACAGGCTCGACTGTACCACACCTTGTACAAATCGGGCTTGAGTGCGAGTGTTTGGTCATAAGCCGCGATCGCCTCGGTAAACCGTTGTAAATAAAACAGAGTTAATCCCTGATTAAACCAATATTCATAAGCTTGAGGTTGGATTTGACTTGCTTGTTCATACAGAGCCAAAGCCGTTAATAAATTTCCAGCTTTAGCTTCCTGTAAACCTTCATAAAATAAAGTTTCCGCCGGAGTCCTAACAACTATTTGTGATGTTGATTGCTGAACAAGTTGACTATCACGACGTGCCAATTCTGAAGCTAACTGCTGGGCAAGACTGTTACTTTGCTCCAGCCGCACCACCAACTCATCTAAAGTAGATGCTAATTGTGGTTCTATATTCGCCAAAGACTTGTACCAGCTTTTCTCCATGGGAGATTCTGGATCTGGAATTACTTCCTCAACATTCTGGGAAAATTCCTGAATTTCATCCTCATAACTCTGGTAACTATTTTCCGTCTTGGCTGTATTTTCAACAGTATCTTCAGCGAAAGACTCATCACTTAACCCTAGAAACTGATCAGAAAAGAGATCCTCAACGACTTGGGATGGCAACAAGTCAGTTACACTTTCGATGTCCTGATATTGCCAAAGTTGTTCCCCAAACTGGCGCAGCAATTCTTGACCAGGAGTATCTAACTCCGCTTCTGTAGGTATGGAAATTTCCAAATCCTGTGACTCTTGCTTGCGCTCATAATCCTGATTGAGGTTGCGCCGCAATAACTGCATCCCAATATCATAAGACAGGTTACTAACCTCACCAATACCTAACTCACCGAGTTTCACCATGCGCTTGGCTAACTGAAGATTCGGTGCGGGAGAAGCTAGTAATTTGTCACCAAATATCAACAGCCAATCTATCCAACGGTCAATAGTAATTCGCGGTTCCATCCGCTGCAAATACTTCAACGCCCACTGTTCTCCTCGCGCTTGATGCACTCCTTCGAGAAGTTCGTTAAATAACAACTCTAGATCCGCATTCGTGAGTTCTGGTGGCTGATCTGCCACCAGTTTGCCTTGACTTGTCCGGGGATCACTTATCCCAAGACTGCCAAAGGGGTACTGTAAAAATCTGTTAAGCCACTGCAAGAGCCACCTGAACATCTGCCAATTTATGGGATTTTCTTTCTCCTAGATTGTAACTATCGTTGTGTCAAAAAAAATATTAATTACGGAATGGACTAGAAAACCTAATAGACCTACGTAAAAATATTGATAGTTACAGTGAACAAATCAAGCTTAGTCATTGGGATGAGTCATCAGGAGATTTCGTTAAGAATTCTTCTCAGTCCTCAGTTCCAATTATGCAGAAGATTCATTCGCCTCATTATACTGATTAACTAAGACTTGAATAATCTCTTCTGGATTATTTGTTTCAATTCCTAGTTGTTGGGCAATTTGCTCGCATAGATTTTCATCTTGCTGCAACATGATTAATAATTCATCTAGAGTAACAGTTTTGTATTCCCCTTCTGGTAAATTTTCTTCAATGTTGCCAGGTATTGAGGAATGATTCTCTACTGCATCAGGACCTTCATATTCCCAAATAGGTTCTCCGGGGATGCTTGTTAAGACTTTCATGCCTATATCGTAGGATAGATTACCGATTTCCCCAATACCCAATTCACCCAGTTGGACTAATCTGGCTGCTAGTTCATTATGGGGTTTAGAAGATGCTAATAATCTTTCACTAAACCGATTTAACCATTCTAACCAGTGTTGTGTGCTAACACGATGTTCAAGATTATGTAACCATTTTTGCGCCCAAGCTTGTCCCTTAGCTTGATGAACTCCTTCTAATAGTTCTGTAAATAGAAATTCTAAATCTGTATCGCTTAGGGTTGGTGCTACTGGTTTGGAGATATTTTCTCGACCTGGGTTAAGATTTTGTTGACTACCAAACAAGCGCCGAAAAAATTTTTTAAGCCATTGAATTAGCCGCTTGAACATTTGATGCACCATTGATGTTGCCTGATAAAATTTTAGCGGTGTCAGGGACTCCGCAGTGCGGAATTAAAAATTAAAAATTAAAAAGCAGATTATACAAGCTTTCCAGGAATATTTGAGAATAGGGGTTGAATATTGCTCAACCCTGACTTGCTATCTATCAGGAAAATTGCCATGAGTTGTTAGAATGATGAAACCCTAAATTTACCGGGGATATACGGATTTAAACCTGTCGCCATGTCTTACGAACCCCTGCACCATAAGTATCGGCCAAAGAGTTTTGCTGAACTGGTGGGTCAAGAGGCGATCGCTACTACCCTGACTAATGCCATTCTCTCAGCGAAAATTGCCCCTGCCTATTTGTTCACTGGCCCCAGAGGTACAGGAAAAACTTCGAGTGCGAGAATTCTCGCTAAATCTCTCAATTGTCTCCAAGGCAACCAGCCAACCCCTTCACCCTGCGGCGTTTGTGAAATCTGTCAGGGTATTACTAAAGGTTATTCTACTGATGTAATTGAAATTGACGCTGCTAGTAATACCGGTGTTGATAATATCCGTGAATTGATTGAAAGGGCGCAGTTTGCCCCGATGCAGTGTCGTTATAAAGTTTATGTGATTGATGAATGTCATATGTTAAGTACCGCAGCGTTTAACGCGTTACTTAAAACTCTAGAAGAACCACCTAAGCACGTTGTTTTCGTCCTCGCCACCACAGACGCACAAAGAGTATTACCAACTATTATTTCTCGTTGTCAGAGGTTCGATTTTAGACGGATTCAATTAGAGGCAATGGTTAAGCATTTAACGCATATTGCCGCGAAAGAAAGTATTAATATTTCCCATGACTCTTTAACGCTGGTGGGACAAATTGCCCAAGGAGGATTAAGAGATGCAGAAAGTTTACTTGATCAATTAGCTTTAGTTACTGGGGAAGTGACACCGGATAAGGTCTGGGATTTGGTGGGTTCAGTCAGCGAAAAAGACCTATTTGGACTATTAGAAGCGATCGCTCAAGATCAGGCGGAAATAGTCCTAGACACTACTCGGAAAATCCTCGATAGAGGCAGAGAACCCCTGATCATTCTCCAAAATCTCGCCGCTTTTTACCGGGATTTTCTCATAGCTAAAACTGCCCCTAATCGTCAAGATTTAGTTGCTTGTACTCAGTCAACCTGGACATCATTAGTCGAGTTTGCCCAAAAATTTGACACAAGTACCATCTTGCTAGGACAACAGCATCTAAGAACAGCAGAAGTACAACTAAAAAACACCACTCAACCCCGTTTATGGTTAGAAGTTACATTACTGGGATTATTACCCAGCGCCAATATTCAAATCCCAACTGCAAATATTCCCCAGCGAGTTAATACAAATCCTGTAACCCCAGCTTATTCTCCCGTTACTGCACCACCACCAGCATATCCGCCCACAACTAACAACTCAGCAACTAATTTTACACAACCACCCACCCCAGAACCTGTATATGCACCACCTCCACCTACTAACCAACAAACAGAAGCAGTACAACTAGTAGGAGAAGATTCACAATACGATTTAACTCAACTTTGGCAACAAGTTCGGGGACATATTCAGCAGCTACCAGCACAAGCATTGTTAGGGCAAATGTGTCATTTAATGGAGTTTAATGGTTCTATTGCCCGTATTGGTGTTAAACCTGCTTGGTATGACAAAGCAAAATCTTATTTAGCTATCATTACTACAGCTTTTAGACAAACCTTCCAGCAAGAAATTCAAGTTACTTTAGAAAAAGCTACCAGTGCAAACGCCATATTAACCAAAAGAAATCCACCTCCACAAACTTCTCCTCCTGTTCAACAACCACCCCAACCTACATCCAATCAACAAACCCCAGAACCACAAACCGCACCACAGCCAGTATCTACACCACCTACACCACCACCCGCACCAGTCCAAGTTGAGTCTGTTGTTACCAATGCACCACCAGCGCAACCATCTCCATCAAATTGGGATCATGATGGTGTAGCTAAAGCTGCGGAAAGTTTAGCTAAATTCTTTTCTGGAGAAATCATTCGGATGACAGATGATAGTTTCCAATTATCTGATTCTGTTAGTTCTACTGAAATTCCTGAGATATATGAATCCTATGTTGATGATGAATATAGTTAATGCAATAAAAAAATACATGAGTCTCATCTATCAAACATCAAATAACAATCCTGTTAATCCTTTAATCCTTTAATCCTGGACATCCTGATAGCGAAGCGTGGCGTTAGCCATTTCTGACAAATAAACCATCACCCCTAACCTCACAAACTAACGAAATTTATTTTTATCCAATACAAAACTTTCACTAGCAAAATCTTTGTCATTTTTAACTGAAACCTGCCATATTTTAATTAAATTATCTTCACCACCACTAACGAGAAACTTCCCGTCAGCACTGAAAGCAAGGGAGGTAACAGCATTAATATGTCCCGTCAATGTCAGCATTTCTTCTCCTGTATTCACATTCCAGAGTTTAATGGTGTGATAATTTTGTTCTCCAGAAATATTGCGCCCAGCACTTGCTAAAACTTTACCATCATGACTAAAAGCAATAGTATTAACACTATTATCTTCTACCATCAGAGTCCGAATTTCTTTTAAAGTTTGGAGATTCCATAATTTAATAGTCCGATACCTTAGGTCTACGCTATCGCGGCTGGAACTTGCTAAAATTTTACCATCAGGACTAAAAGCCACAGCTATAACTGTCTGTGAACTGGTAGCTAAATTCTGAATTGGTTCTTCTTGATTGATATTCCATAATTTGATAGTTTTATCAAAACTACCGCTTGCTAGAGTTACACCATCAGGACTAATATCTACAGAACGTACCCAATATTTATGACCAATTAAAGTACGAATTAGCTTACCTGTGGCTAAATTCCAAACTTTAATAGTTTTATCATCACTAGCACTAACTAAAGTTTTACTATCACCACTAATAGCTACACTATGAACTGCATCAGTATGACTAGTTAAAGTATGAATTAATTGATTTGTTTGTAAATTCCAAACTTTAATAGTTTTATCGTCGCTACCACTAACTAAAGTTTTACTATCACCACTAATAGCTACTGTATTTACATTTTGGGAATGTCCCTGGAAACTGGCAATTTCTTTACCTGTAATTACATTCCATAATTTAATATTATGACATTGATTATTATTACTTTCTCGACAATCACCACCACTAATAATTAGTTTACCATTTGGACTGATAACGACGGACAAAACTTTACTTTTATGTCCAGAAAAGGTATTTATTAAAGATAAATTTTTTTCAGATATTACAGAAGTTGGTGTATTATTACCAGGTTGACTCCAACTAAAAGAAAAATTAGTTTTTAACTTGCGAAATTCTCGATAACCAGATCCTGCTAATGCCAAAAAAACGATTGCCCCTAAAACAAAAATTAAATTTCGCACCAGCATATATTTGAATGGATGTGTTTCAGGATTTTTTACAGTTTTTTTAGTAATTTCAGTATTCGCTGGCGGCAGAATATGAGTATGTTTTTTCATCAAATCTCTAATTACTTCATCAGCCGATTGATAACGATTTTGTATTTCTTTTTGTAGTAGCTTGTCTATGATTTCTGCTAATTCTAAACTTAGCGGAAAGCGTAAATAATGTTGCCAATTTCCTACCCAACTATAGCCATATTCCATCCATAATTGAAAAGGAGAAATTCCTGTTAATAAATGGAAACAAGTAGCACCCAAACCAAATAAATCACTTGAAGGATATGCTTTTCCATCTCTAATTTGTTCAATGGGAGAATAACCATGTGAACCAATAGAAGTACCATTTTTTCGCTGTACTTGTGCGGTCAATTGTTTGGAAGAACCAAAATCAATAATTGTCAATCTCCCATCAGATTTT
>JANMGZ010000532.1:0-10472 GCA_031374905.1 Dolichospermum sp. OTE_70_metabat_362_sub | reverse complement strand
TTAGTAAAACTCGCATTTTTACAAAGTTACATTTAGCTTTAATTGGCTGTTATAATTGGCGCGGACTGCCTTCTTTACCACCTTGGGTAATGTTGCTACCCGATAATTTTCCCTTCAATATTTATGAACTTTCTAGCTGGGCGCGTTCCAGCACTGTCCCATTATTAATTGTCTTTGATCGTAAACCTGTTTTTGAAATTGATCAACCAATTAATTTAGATGAATTATATGCTGAAGGTGTAAATAATGTTGTCTGGCAATTACCAAAAAATAATGATTGGTCAGATATATTTAACATTCTTGATGATGGCTTTAAATTAGCAGAGAGTCTGAATTTTGTGCCTTTTAGAAATGAAGGTATTGCAGCCGCAGAAAAATGGATTTTAGAACGTCAAGAAGCTACAGGTGATTGGGGCGGAATTATTCCGGCTATGTTAAATTCTCTGTTAGCCTTAAAGTGTTTAGATTATGATGCTAATGACCCAATTATAGAACGGGGTTTAAAAGCAGTTGATAATTTTGCTATTGAAACAGAAAATAGTTACTGTGTCCAACCTTGTGTTTCTCCTGTATGGGATACTGCTTGGGCAATTCGGGCTTTAATTGATTCAGGTTTTGCCCCAAATGATGCCGCTATTGTTAAAGCTGGAGAATGGTTAATAGAGAAACAAATTCTCGATTATGGTGATTGGAATGTCAAAAACAAGCAAGGAAAACCCGGTGCTTGGGCGTTTGAATTTGATAATCGCTTTTATCCAGATGTGGATGATTCGGCTGTAGTTGTTATGGCTTTACATCAGGCTAAATTACCTAATGAGGAACTAAAAAAACAAGCTATTAATAGGGCTTTAAATTGGATTGCGACGATGCAGTGTAAACCAGGAGGTTGGGCAGCTTTTGATATTGATAATGATCAAGAATGGCTCAATTCTGTACCTTATGGTGATTTGAAAGCGATGATTGATCCGAATACGGCTGATGTCACAGCTAGAGTATTAGAAATGTTGGGGGCTTGTAATTTATCAATTCAACCAAATAATTTAGAAAAATCTTTAGATTATCTTTTGAAAGAACAAGAAACAGAAGGTTGTTGGTTTGGACGTTGGGGTGTAAATTACATTTATGGAACTAGCGGTGTTTTATCAGCTTTAGCTTTAATAAATCCCCTGAAATATAGTAAAAATATAGAACAGGGTGCAGCTTGGTTAGTAAAAGTACAAAATGTTGATGGTGGTTGGGGAGAAACTTGTTTTAGTTACAATGATGCTAGTTTGAAAGGAAAAGGTGACAGTACAGCATCTCAAACAGCATGGGCTTTAATTGGGTTAATATCCGCAGGTGAAGCTACGGGTAAATTGACTCTTGATAGTATTGAAAAGGGGATTCGTTATCTGTTAGAAACACAAAAATCTGATGGTACTTGGGATGAATCATACTTTACGGGAACTGGCTTTCCTTGCCATTTTTATTTGAAGTATCACCTTTATCAGCAGTATTTTCCTTTAATGGCTTTGGGAAGATACAACAGCTTTCAACTATCAATGGTGAGTAATAAAACCCTTTAGATGTAAGGCTTTATTCCTGTAGTGCGGGCAAGATGCCCGCTACTTTTATAACTAAATGTATAATATGAGTATAAAAAAATTATGGGTAGGAATTGGTTGTCAAAAAGGAATTTCTCGACAACTAATTAATTTAGCAATAAAAAAAGTTTTTCAAGAAAATAAACTTATTTATCATGAAATAGCGGGAATTGCAACTATTGATCAAAAAGCCTTAGAAAGTGGTTTATTAGAATTTTGTAATTTAGAAAAACTACCTTTGAAAACTTTTAATGCCGAACTTTTAAATAATGTATTTGTTCCCAATCCTAATAATACTATTACTAAGTTAGTGGGAACATCTAGCGTAGCCGAGGCATCAGCAATTCTTGCAGCTTCAGATATCAGTTTTGCGGAAATAACTTTGTTAGTTCCTAAACAGATTTTCCGCTTACCAGGGGAAGCAATAACAGTAGCTGTTGCTAAATGTGAAACCCTAATATTTTAATCAACTGCATTAACAATCTGGTTGATGATACCAGAGACAATTGATAAAACAATTGAACCTAAAAAAGCAGGAATAAAACCTCGAATTTCAAAACCATAGCCAGGAGTTATGGCACTTGCAAACCATAGAGTTAAGGCATTAATCACAAGTGTAAATAACCCCAATGTGATTAAGGTAATGGGAAAGGCTAAAATCTGTAAAATTGGCCGAACAATGGCATTTACCAAACCAATGACAACAGCGGCAATTAAAGCAGCCATAAAACTGGTGAGAATGATCCCAGGGACAATCTTAGCTGTAATTAATAAAGCGATCGCAGTACCAAGCCAAGTTAGAATAAAGTGCTTCATAGTTTAATGATGAGGAGAAAATTAATGTTATTGAAAAGTGCGTTTCATGAAAACTTTCCATGTACCACCACCGACAAAACCATCCGATTTTAAGCCATAGCGACTTTGAGCAGCTTGGACTGCGGCTTGTGTAGATTTTCCAAAATCTCCATCTATTGTACCATTCAAAAAACCCAAGTTTTTTAGCAGTTTTTGTAACTTAATTACTTCTGGACCACTTGTGCCTAAACGCAAAATTGGCCATCCTTCAGGAGTATATTGAATACCCGGCATTTGTTGATGGGGTGGAGTGGGTTGAATGCTAATATTTAGTTGATTTTTAGAGGTTGTCTGTCTGGTAGTTGGTGGTTTGATAACTCTAGTGGGTTGGACGGGAACAGTGGTAAAACTACTAACAGAGTTACGTGTAGAATTAATAATATTTGATGGACTGGGAAACAGTTTTTGCCAAGTGATATTATCTACATTACCAGTGGTATTGAGACCAGCAGCTTGTTGAAATTGGGAAACGGCGATAACTGTACTTTGTTGATATATACCATCTATAGCACCTGAATAAAAGCCCAAAATCTTCAAAGCAGCCTGGAGTTCTACCACTCGTTCACCTTGACTTCCTAAGTTTAGGGGTGGACGATTGATTTTAACTTCTGTGTTGAATTGGGAAATTTTGACTGGTGCTGCTGTTGAAATTACAGCAGGGGAAGTAATCAATAAGGGTGTGGTGGTTAACAAAAGTAAGCAATACCAAGAATTTACTTTCATGTTGGGAATACTGTTTATCTTTCCGATGCCTATTATTACACCTGATGCGATCGCTTTGTTCACCCTCCGTCTTTTTGGCATGAAGATAAAGCATAACTCAGTATTTTTACAATTTGGTTGGGTTTCCTTGTGTCAACCCAACCTACGCAATTTAAGGTTTCAGAAAATAGCTGTCTGAATGGCTTCTTCTGGTCCAACTAAAGATAAATACGGTGCTTGTAAATATTTACGAGCGGCAGTAATTGCTTCCGTTGCTGTGACATTATTAATTAATTCGGGAAACTTTTGATCAAATTCAATTCCTAAACCCAAAATTTCATACCAACCATATATTTGAGCAATATGTCCATTAGTTTGTTTACCCAAAGCATATTGACCGATAATTTTGTTTTTAGCAGTTTGTAATGCTTCTGCGGATAATTCTGTGGTATGTAACAATTCTACTTCTTGCCTAAGTCCATTAAAGGCAATTTTGGTATTTTCTGGTGCTGTGCCAATATAAACTACGAAAGCAGCGGGAAAAAGTCGAGTCGAATAAATAGCAGATACGTCATAAGCTAAACCTTGTTTTTCTCGCAATTCTACAAATAAACGACTCGAAAGACCATTGCCTAAATAGGTAGCAAGTAATTTGAGTGCAGCATATTCTGGGTTAGTTACTGATGGTCCTAAATAACCCAACATGATAATTGATTGTTGTGAATTTAAGGGTTTAAGACAAGGTTTGGGTGATACAGTAATGGCTGGTAAATCAAGAGTATGTTTAGCGCCATCTGGTATTTGCCAATCACCAAAAATCTTAGTTACTAATTTCTCTGCTTGTGCTGATGTGATGCGTCCGGCAATGCTAATTACAATATTATCAGGACGGAAATGAGTTTGATGATATTCTACTAAATCGTCACGGGTAATACTGTTCATGGTTGTTTCATCACCTAAAACTGACATGGAGTAGGGATGATTTGGGTACATTACCTGACGCAATTGTTCAAAGGCTAAGTTAAAAGGTTGCTCTTTCTGGGAACGGATATCTTGAATTGCTAACCGTTTTTCTAGTTCGACTTGATTTTCAGGAAAAGTAGGCGATCGCAATAATTGTCCAGCTAATGTTAAAATGTCAATAAAATCAGCAGTTACCGTTTTCAAAGATAGCAAAAAATAATCTGTAGCCGCATCTGTTCCCAAACTAGCTCCCACAGATTCAACTTTTTCAGCAATTTCTAAACTCGATAAACCATCACATCCTTTTGTCATTACCGCTGATAACAAATGAGCTAAACCAGCTTTTTCTCGGTTTTCATGACAACTACCAGCCCGAATAAAAATCCTGCCAGCAATAATATCAGCAGCTTGATTTTCTGATATTAATAAAACAATGCCATTACTTAATACAGTGCGATGAACGAGAGAGCGACTATTAATAGTTTGCATTTTCATTTAATAATTAACAAGGGTTGAGAATTGTTACTGCATAATTAGCTGGTAAAAGATATTGTTGAGCTAATTTTTGTAGTTCTTGAAGATCAAAAGACTGGATTTCTTGAGGATAGTTAACAGCTAATTCAGCATTAGCTATAGTATGATAATACCCATAAAGATTAGTTAGCTGATTGGGTGTTTCTGTAGAAAAGGCATACTCATTACATAAAAATCTTTGAATGCGATTTAGTTCTGGCTGAGTAATTTCTTGATTTTGCAATTCTTGTAAATGAGAACAAATCAAATCTTCAACCCGTTCCAAATATTCTGATTCTAACCAAGCTGTAATTGTGAATAAACTTGATTCTTGTTGTAGAGAAAAACTACAGCAAATTTCTTGAACAAGTTGCTTTTCTTCCCGTAAATCAGATACTAACCGGGAAATTCTCCCTTGCCCTAATAGCACTGATAATAATTCTAAACCATGAACAGCCCGAATTTCTTCTACTCCTGGAACTTTCCAAGCCATCATTAACCGCGCTTGTTCCAATCTGGGTAATATTAACTCATGACGACGAATTCCGTTAATTAGCGGTGGTGGAACTTTGGTAAATTGGGGACAATTATCCCGGTGGGGAAAATCGGCAAATGTCCGATTTACTAATTCCTTCGCAGCTTTTTCGCTAATTCCCCCCACCACAACCACAGTCATATTTTCTGGCTGGTAGTAACTGCGGTAAAAACAGCGCATAGCTTCCGGGGAATGCTGCATTAATTCTTGCTCAGTTCCCAGTACAGAACGTCCATAAGGATGGTGTTGGTAAACATTTTTAACAAGAGATTGAAAACCAACCCAGTCAGGATCATCATTATAAGAACGGATTTCTTCTAACACCACATCCCGTTCTCTGATAAATTCATCATCAGGAATGGCTGCATTCAGGAGTAATTCCCCTAAATGGGGAAGAGTATGCTCTAGGTGATTAGCAGCAGTTGTAATGGAATAATGGGCATAATCGTGGCTTGTTGCTGCATTACTCACTCCGCCGATTTTTTCGATGTGATAATCAAATTCCCCAGGAAGCAGGTTTGGTGTCCCTTTGAAAATCATGTGTTCTAGAAAATGTGCCATCCCAAACCAAGACTCTGGTTCTAGGTTAGCACCCGCACGCACCCAAACGTCAGCTATTACTACGGGTGTAGTAGATATCTCTTGGTGAATAAATGTTAAGCCATTATCTAATTTGATAATTGCACCGGGAAACACGTTGTTAGTTAGTTGTTTTAACAATTTTTTGGAGCTTCAACCAGAATCTAATTTTGTCATTCTAACCTTTTTGAACATAATTCAGGAGTCACTGAGTCAGAAGTCAGGAATAAAACTGGCTTGGTATCTGGTTTTGAATTTAATTTTGTATCTTATTTATCTGCAATCTGCTATAATTTAGTCTTGATCCGACAAAACTAAAAACGAACCACAGAGGACACAGAGAAATAAGAGCTTAGAGACTTCCAAATAAAAAAATATCCCGTCGTTTTTAAATCAGGGGAGCAGGGGGAAGAAAGATCATTTTAGTTGCAGAAATTTGAATCATCTTTTTTAGGGAGTTTTCTTAATAGTTTTTTGGCGTTAGTTCTAAACTTGATCAACATCCTGTAAATCCTCAAATCCTGGATATCCTGATTCTGACAAAAATTAAGATTTGGATATTTCATCTATATCTAATAGCGGGCAAGATGCCCGCACTACAGAATATTTAACTATAAAATGTTGATTTCCAACTGGCTAAATCTGCTAAGGATCTGTCGCGGTAACGTCCATATTTTTCCGGTTTACTCTTGATTTTTACATCCAAATCTGGAACGATACCAAAGTTAGGAGCCATTGGTTGAAAATGTTTAGGTGCAGCGGATCTGATAAACTCAAATAAAGCCCCCATCATGGTTGTAATAGGTAAAATTAGGGGTTCTTTTCCTAAAGCTAACCTTGCAGCATTTGTTCCTGCTAACCAACCTCCAGCAGATGCAGCAGTATAACCTTCTGTGCCTATTAATTGTCCCGCAGCCAGTAAAGTTGGACGTTCTTTAAATTGCAAACTTGCAGACATTAATTGCGGTGCATTTAAAAAAGTATTGCGGTGCATTACTCCTAATCTGACAAATTCGGCTTTTTCTAAACCAGGAATCATTTGAAATACGCGCTTTTGTTCACCCCAACGCAAATTAGTTTGAAAACCTACCATATTCCAAAGTTGACCTGCTTTATCTTCTTGTCGCAATTGAATTACTGCATAATTACGTTCTCCATTGCGAGGATCTGATAAACCCACTGGTTTGAGGGGACCATATCGCATAGTATCTTCCCCTCTGCGTGCCATTTCTTCAATTGGTAAACAAGCTTCAAAAAATTTCGCTGTTTCCTTTTCAAAATCTTTTAATTCTGTTTGTTCAGCTTGACAAAGTGCTGATCTAAATTGTAAATACTGCTCTTTATTCATCGGACAATTCAGATAAGCTGCTTCACCTTTATCATAGCGAGAAGCCATAAATGCAATATCTTTATTGATAGAATCTCCAACAATAATTGGACTTGCAGCATCAAAAAAGTTAAGATATTCCATCCCCGTAAATCGCTGTAAATCTGCGGCTAAATCGGGACTGGTTAAAGGGCCAGAAGCTAAAACAACAATGCCTTCAGGAATTGCGGTAACTTCCCCGCGTCGAAAATCAATTAAAGGATGACTTGCTAAGGTTTGGGTTAAATCTTCGCCAAATTGTCCTCTATCTACCGCTAAAGCCCCACCAGCGGGGACTGCGTGTTCATCTGCTTTGGCGATGACAATAGAACCGAGTTGGCGGAGTTCTTCGTGTAATAGACCAGCGGCACGATCGCTCGCCATAGCCCCGAAAGAGTTACTACAGACCAATTCTGCTAAATTTTCGGTATGATGGGCAGGGCTGAAGCGTTTAGGGCGCATCTCGTGGAGAATTACAGGAACGCCGGACTGGGCTATTTGCCATGCTGCTTCTGTTCCCGCAAGTCCGCCGCCTATTACTTGTATGGGTTGTTGTGTCATAGTGATTTTTTTATTATTGCTTTGGTTATATAGCAGCCTTCAGGGTTCAGCAGTCAGCAATCAGGAGTAAAATCCTTTTTGTGTCAGCTTTTGAGATAAAAAATTAGTACCTCATTCCGGTGTATACCTTAATATTAAGGATTATCTTCGTATAAGATTTATTTTCCAATATTTTCACTTTTCACTTCTTACCCACTCCCGCACAGCCTTTCTAATTGCCCTTCTACCATTTGCCCGATTTTGCTCAATTATTTTTGGTAAATCTCGAATTTCCAGACTAGGAAATATCAAACTTCTCTCAGATTCCACATATTCCCCATCTTGTAAAAGATAAATCTTCAATTCGCCAGAATCATAACACCAAATCTCCGGAACTCCCAAACGAGCATAAATAGAAAACCGATTTAAAGATTTACTAGTAACATCAATTTCTAAAGCTAAATCAGGTGGTGGATCTTTTTGTAAATCTAAATCTAACCTACCCCTAACTAATGCTTCATTTTGAAAATAAAAGCAATTATCTGCCTCTATTCCTGCCATTTGGCGTTCTTTTTTCCAGGTAGTTGAACCTAAACTGTCATAGTCTAAATTTAACTCTTCGGCAATATCTTTAACTGCATCACTAATTACTTCTTTATAAGATTCGTGTTCTGGTAAAGGTGTCATAATTTCCAAATTTCCATCATCATAAGCCACTCTAGCAGCACGATTTTCTCCTAAATCTTGCAGAAGATTTTCAAACTGTTGCCAACTGATGTTATGAAGCATAACTCTATCAGCGCGATGTTTGGTTATTGTCATTTGTATATCTAAGAATAAAATACAAGTTAATTTAATTATAGCAAATGCCGGGTCGGAGCATTAAAAGTAGGATTTACTTGACACAAACGTGATTTTACATTTTTACTTTTGGTTAATAATAAAAAAGCCCTTGCGGTGAGGCAAGAGCTATCAAAAGCATTATATTGTCAGTAATGAAATTAAGCTCGTAAAAACTTAGTCAAGGTCAGGCATAAACATTACTGGTTCTGTTTCACGGTTAATACCCTTCTCAAAACCACCAGCAGCAGCACGGGCGCGGCCTGCGTGCCATAAGTGACCAATCAGGAAGAAGAATCCTAAAACGAAGTGTGAAGTTGCCAACCAAGCGCGAGGAGACACATAGTTGAAGGAGTTAATTTCCGTAGCCACACCACCCACAGAGTTCAAAGAACCTAAAGGCGCGTGGGTCATGTATTCAGCGGCACGACGAGCTTGCCAAGGCTGAATATCATTCTTGATTTTTTCTAAGTCCAGACCGTTAGGTCCACGCAGAGGCTCTAACCAAGGACCGCGGAAATCCCAGAAGCGCATGGTTTCACCACCGAAGATGATTTCACCAGAAGGAGAGCGCATCAAGTATTTACCTAGACCTGTAGGACCTTGTGCAGAACCGACGTTAGCACCTAAGCGTTGGTCACGAATCAAGAAGGTCAAAGCTTGAGCTTGAGAGGCTTCAGGACCAGTAGGACCGTAAAATTCGCTGGGGTAAACGGTGTTGTTAAACCACACCATAACGCAAGCGATGAACCCCATTAAGGAGAGCGCACCCAAGCTGTAGGATAGGTAAGCCTCGCCAGACCAAATGGAAGCCCGACGTGACCAAGCAAAAGGTTTAGTAAAGATGTGCCAGATACCACCACCAATACAAACTAAACCAATCCAGATATGACCGCCGATAACATCTTCCATGTTATCAACGCTAATAATCCAGCCTTCGCCACCGAAGGGAGCTTTAATTAGATAGCCGAAGATGATTGCGGGGTTGAGTGTGGGATTAGTAATCACACGCACATCACCACCACCTGGAGCCCATGTATCATAAACTCCACCGAAGAACATAGCCTTCAACACCAACAACAACGCACCACATCCTAGGATGATCAGGTGGAAGCCGATGATATTGGTCATTTTGTTCTTGTCTTTCCAGTCGTAACCAAAGAAAGCAGAATATTCTTCTAAGGTTTCAGGACCACGAACGGCATGATAAATACCGCCAAATCCTAGAACTGCTGAGGAAATGAGGTGAAGTACACCGACAACAAAGTAGGGAAATGTATCAAAAACTTCACCACCTGCACCAACGCCCCAACCTAGTGTGGCGAGGTGAGGAAGCAGAATCAAGCCCTGTTCATACATAGGCTTCTCTGGGACGAAGTGAGACACTTCAAACAAAGTCATTGCTCCAGCCCAGAAGACGATTAAACCAGCATGGGCAACGTGAGCGCCAAGTAGTTTACCAGATAAATTGATTAAACGGGCGTTGCCAGACCACCAAGCGAAGCCGCTGGATTCTTGGTCGCGTCCACCACTAATAACTCTGTTAGAGAGCGTTACCACGTGGGAGTACCTCCTCTGGGAATACAAACTGTTCGTGGGGTTGATCTTGAGGAGCCATCCAAGCGCGGATACCCTCGTTTAGTAAAATGTTTTTGGTATAGAAAGTTTCAAACTCTGGGTCTTCTGCTGCCCGTAATTCTTGGGAAACGAAGTCATAAGCCCGGAGGTTTAATGCTAAACCAATAATACCAATGGAACTCATCCACAAGCCTGTCACGGGGACAAACAACATGAAGAAGTGTAACCAACGTTTGTTGGAGAAAGCAACTCCGAAAATCTGTGACCAGAAACGGTTTGCTGTCACCATGGAGTAGGTTTCTTCAGCTTGGGTAGGGTTGAAGGCGCGGAAAGTGTTTGCACCTTCACCATCTTCAAATAGGGTGTTTTCTACTGTTGCACCATGAATGGCACAAAGTAAAGCCCCACCTAAGATTCC
>JANMGZ010000286.1:0-2700 GCA_031374905.1 Dolichospermum sp. OTE_70_metabat_362_sub | reverse complement strand
CCGATTCAGTAAAAGTTGATATGTTTACCAAATCAATCTCTTAGTTAGAGATTAACTCCTGCTATGCACTGATATTAGCTAGTCAATTAATTCATGCAACTAAGAAAAATGTGACTAAAGTTGCTGATTAATTCAATAGGTGTGCATATAGAAATGAGCCTAAAGTTAGGTGAAATAATTTAGCTAGGCATCATTTTAAAACTGTTAAAAATCATGTTTTTTCAGTAATTGAGTAAACAATTTACAACTGTAGGCAATCTTATATATTGCCATAATCGGGAAGTTTGTCCATATTTTTAGATTTTCAGGGATAAATTTGCTCGTTTCTAGTATTGAGGAAAATCATTTTTGATCTTCCTTATCTCCAGCTTGACTAAAAATAATTTATTTACGAGAGATGTACCGTGACTAACCAACAATATTCTGCAAAAATTCAAAGAGTCCAAGAACTATTAATAACTACTTTATTGGGAGATATACCAACAATTGCTATGGGACCACAGCTAAGAAGATTGGTATACCAAAATATTTTTGGTAGCATGGGCAATGAAGTTTTCATTCAACATGGAGTGGATATAACTGGAAGTTCATTTATTGAAATTGGCAACGGAGTTAATATCTTTAAAGGTGTGCGCTTAGATGCCAAAGGACATCAAAACAATAGAATGTATATTAGTAATCAAGTCACAATTGAGAGAAATGTAGATATCGGATGTATGGAAAATACCTCTATATATATTAGCGAAAATACTTACATAGCTCCTGGTGTGTGTATTGCTGGTCCTGGAGATATTCGCATTGGTAAAAACTGCATGATAGCATCTCATTCTGGAATCTATGCCAATAATCATCTGTTTACAGATTTGTTATTACCTATAAGAGAGCAAGGTATTACCCGTGAGGGAATTATTATTGAAAATAATTGCTGGTTAGGGCATGGAGTTACTGTACTAGATGGAGTTACCATTGGTGAAGGTAGCATTATTGGTGCAGGTGCAGTGGTCAGTAAAAATATTCCCCCCTACTCTATTGCTGTAGGTGTCCCTGCAAAAGTTATCAAACGCCGAGTTGCCAATGTAACTTGTCACTTGTGATCTAAAACTAATATTCGATATGTAAAATATACGTAGGGTGGGCATTGCCCACCAAAATCAAGATATTATCAACAATACCCATGTTCTTTCTCTAAACGTACAAGATCCAGGTAAAATAAACTAGATATGTGTTCTGCATCGCAGAAATTACATCTTCTATTTACTATTTGGCAAACCCCTGGGAGTTAGTTCTATGTTGAGTTTAAAAATCGCTGTTTATATTGTTGTCGGCTTGTTTGTCAGCCTTTTCATCTTTGGGTTTTTGTCCAATGACCCAGCCCGTAACCCTGGTCGTCGAGACGCAGAATAAACATACAACAAATCACACTTAATGGCTGGAAGGTAAAAACAAGTTAATATGTAATTCAACCTTCCGGCTGTTTTTTGCTTTTTGGTCAGATTGAAAATATGTTTCATCCAGTATTACCGCCTCAGCTACCTCCAAGTATTGAATATTTGAACCCTGTTGATCATCTTAGTTCTACTGCTATTGTCAAGGTTAAAAATGATAGGCGAAAACTGATAATTGTCAGTAAAAATCAGGACAACAAGTATCAATCAAATAGCAAATTAGTTGATGAAGATGTTGTTATAAAAACTTTTTCTCTATTATCTCCACCAAAAAATTTAGCTCCCCAATCTTTAGCCGACTATCCTGAAGTCAAGAGCGAGATTAGTGAGAAAAATCAATCATTTTCTGATCAATCGCTAGTTGTAGCCGAAACATCAACGCCCCCAACAGATATCAGTAATGTAAATTTACAGAAATCTCAGGGAAATTTTCATCTGTCTGTTGGTGAAAAGAAACCTGCTGCACCAGTCCAAAATATTATTGAATTTAAGCTCAGACAACCTGAAAATCCAGATTCACAACCTACTAATGTTGAATTTCCACCGTCACCTCAACTCCCAAAACCAGAAAAAATTCCAGCGAGGAAAGGTAGAGTTGTGGAAGTAATTGCCGATCGCCAGGAGTATGATGAACAAAGGCGAATTGTTACTGCTGAGGGAAATGTATTAGTTAGATTTGATGGAGCAGTGATTGATGCTGATACTCTAAATATCAATTTAGATAATTTGATTGCGGTGGGAGAAGGTAATGTTGCTTTGACTAGAGGTAATCAGGTACTTCAAGGAAAACGGTTTACCTATAATTTTATTCAAGATAATGGGGAGTTGGAAAACGGTAAAGGTGAACTTTATATCCCTACTACAGGCACAGATTTTGCTGTTTCACCTACCCTCCCTACAGATATTACAGCGGGAGGTGTGCCTATGCGCCCTTTAAGTAATCGGATTCGTACCAATCAACCTCTAACAGATGTGAATAGTTCAGGGGGAATACAATTTGGCACGAGTGGACAGTCAGATACGCGAAATGTTGCTGCACCTCAATATGGTGGTGTGGTGAAGCGGTTACGATTTGAAGCCAAACGGATTGAATTTTACCCAAGAGGTTTTCAAGCCCAAGATGTAAGAATCACCAATGATCCTTTTTCACCTCCTGAACTGGAAGTGAGTGCGGATAAAGTGACGGTGACGCGAGAAGCACCTTTAATAGATAAAATTGTTACCCATCGTCAACGGTTAGTTTTTGATCAAAAAG
>JANMGZ010000475.1:0-5312 GCA_031374905.1 Dolichospermum sp. OTE_70_metabat_362_sub | reverse complement strand
GGTGGTGGATTGGTGCTGACAGCATTCGGGACTTATGGTGGTTTAGGTGTTATCCGCAGTAATCCCGGACTCTTTTTTCCTACCTTCATTGGGGCAGTAATTCTCGAATTAATTTTGTTCTTCGTTGCCCAAAATGTCGCATCAAAAGGTAACAAAGCCCTAGCTTTACCTCTATTGGGTATTTACAGTCTATTATCTGGATACACCTTGAGTGGCTTGGTATTTGTGGCTTTGAGAACCCAAGGAGTAGGTATTCAAGGGGTTGGTATTGCTGCCCTCAGTTGTGGCATTACCTTCATTGCTGCCCGAAAAATTGGTTCTAACCTTTCGGAAGCAGACGGTATGGCGTTGACAAAAACCGTAAGCTTAGGCATTGTTGCCTTGTTGGTGGTTTGTCTTCTCCAATTTGTCTTTGCCTTGTTTGGTGTTTACACACCCAGTTGGTTAGAAATTGGTATCTCTGGTATAGGTGTATTTCTCTTCGCGGGAGCATCAGTAGTTGATTTCTACATCTTGCCTCGTACTTACCGCAATGATGAATATTTACCAGCAGCTTTGTCAATGTACCTCACCTACATCAACTTATTTGTCTTTATCTTACGCTTGCTAATTGCTATCAATGGTCGTGATTAAGTATATGTAGGTAGACAAAACTCAACCTTGTTGGGAAAAGGAAAAGGAAAAGAAAACTCTTTAACCTTCTTCCTTCTTTCTTATTTCTTTCTCCTGACTCCTGACTCCTGACTCCTGACTCCTGACTCCTGACTCCTGACTCCTGACTCCTAATTCCTGACTCCTATTTAAAATCTTTCCGTATCTTGAGGAGTTCCCACAGCCCCCGGTTGAGATAAAAAGAAATTTTGAGCCGATTCATTTTGATAAATACATCTAATATCTGGCTTTTCACTATTTAAATCACCTGTAAAGCCAAAAGTGTTCAAACGGTTCTTACATTCCCTTACCTGAGACGACGTAACCAGTTTTTTATTTTCCAGAATTGCCCAGTTATTTTGACGAATTACACATCCAGGACGGATATTCGGCTGGGCAACAAAGACATTGAAGGGATTAAGAGTTACAAACAGTCTAGCATCCATCACCATTGCACTAGATCCATACTGCACACAAATCTCAGGATTTGGCGCACTAGTATCAATGAACTCGCGGGAAGCCACATTTGATGAACTCAATGTAGTTGTCGAACTAAACGCAATCCCAATCCCAATTCCCAAAATCAGCACCCCTCCTAAAAGGGCAATGGTGGCGAAGTTAAACATCGGAGATTGGAAAATAGAGGGTTTAGAGCTATTCGTTGGTCTAGTAGTAGAAGAAGATTTACGTCTCATTTTCGCTTGATTACCTTCATGCCAAGAGTGGTTTTTTAGTTTCTCCTTTATTCAGTATGCCGATTCTTGAGGATAATTATCCCCTATTTTCACTTTTCAGGAAAATTTAAACTAAAAAAAGCCCGCATTAGCGGACTTCCTTGATTTCAATAATCTACCGACTACTTGAAGTTTTGACTCTTAGAAGTGTAGTAAACCTTACTACCTGTATCGGGAACAAAATGACAACCAATTGCAGAATTCCATAAAGACTTCCAAACTGGTTCTTTGGATTCATGGAAATACTCACCCATAATCGGTTTAATTGCCTCAGTCGCTTTTAGCAAATTGTAATGAGGCATATTTAAGAAAATGTGGTGAGCAACATGAGTACCGATATCATGATGAATGTGGTTAAAAATTCCATAATCTCGGTCAACACTAGAAATTGCCCCTTTCAGGAAACTCCATTCTTCCCCACGATACCAAGCAATTCCCGGTTCAGTGTGGTGTAAGAAAGTCACCAAATCCAACCAAATGATAAAGACAATGTATGGTCCAGCGTAGTATTTTAACAACGCCATCCAACCAAATTGATAGGTGAATAAACCTAACAAAACTACCATACTAATCCAAAGTGTGGTGCTGGTGATAATATCCCATTTTTCTGAAGGCTTAAACAACGGGCTGCTGGGGGAAAAGTGAGAACCTTCTTTACCAGGAGAACGCTTGAATAAATACACCGGATAAGCCAATAAGAACAGATAAAAACGCCCTATTCTTTGTGCTAAGGGCATTTCATCGTACTCAGATTCAGAGACAGGATACCAGCTTTCATCATTCTCCAAGCTACCTGTATTTTTGTGGTGAGTTCTGTGGCTAATTCTCCAACCATGATAAGGAACGAGAATGAAAGTATGGGTGATATGACCAACTAAATCATTCAACCATTTATGCTTAGAAAAAGATTGGTGTCCG
Organism: Dolichospermum sp. OTE_70_metabat_362_sub; assembly: GCA_031374905.1. GTDB lineage: Bacteria > Cyanobacteriota > Cyanobacteriia > Cyanobacteriales > Nostocaceae > Dolichospermum. Next base: position 3,009 of record JANMGZ010000475.1, on the reverse strand, counting down.
CAGTCATGACCAACTACAAACAAAGCCCAAAACATAGTTCCTTGCATTACCCAGAAAACTGGCCAAAAATACCAAGAATCTAGATAATTAGCCACTACATAAAGTAGTCCTACAATCAAAATGTCACGGAAGAAATAATAAAGTGATTTAGTCACACTTGGCTGAAAACATTCAGCGGGAATAGCAGCTTTTAAATCCTGAAGAGTAAACGGTAATTTTTCTTGACCTTCAGCAGATTCAGAAGTAGGGTTTTGATTGAACTGGATTGTATCTAATTGCACTGGATTGGTTGGTTAATTGTAAATTAGAAATTAACGGTGAGGTACTATTTAGTCACCTCTAGAATTCAAACTGGGAAATATTGGCAACTTACCTAAACATTTTCAGGTTTGGTTAATTGCCAAACTGAAAGAATTATTTATGAAATTAGAAGTAATTAATTAATTAATTAATTCATACTTCAAAATTCATACCTGATAGTTGATTATCTCTCTGCACGATATTCGTCAAAAGTAATATAACCTATATCAGTTTTGTAGAGTTGACATTCATTAGTTATGTTCTTCATCAAATCCCAAGAAAATTTATATTCATCATGAAGATAAGGACCCCAATTTTCTTTGATGCTGCTGTAAGCCAACCGTAAATTATAGGAAGGAATAGCAGTAGAAATATGATGGGGAACATGAACATTAATATCGTGACAAAGAATTTCTACCCAACGGGGGTAATCACAATGAATTGTTCCAAATAACTGTGCTAAAGCCTCATTCCATTTATCAGCAGTTGAAAAAGGAACATCTGGAAGAGTGTGGTGAACAATGGTGAAGGTACTCATCCAGAAATGGTAAACCATCCAAGGAATAACCCAGAATTTAATAAATCCCCAAACACCAGTTGTAATAATTAAAGTTGGGAAAACAATCGCTGCAAAGGCTACTACTACAGCCACAGAAAACTTGACACTAGGTTGTTCTTTTTTCTGGAAATTGCGCCAATCAAAATGCACAACTGCCCAATGGCCAATCGAACCTACCCACCAGAGACGTTTACTAATAAACAACTCAAACACATTCTGTCTAGTTTTAGACCAACTTGCAAAAGTTTCTGTTCTAATAGGATGCCAAGCGTTGTCTTCGTCTAGCTTGTTGGTATGTTTATGGTGATGATTATGTTTAATGCGCCAGCTATGAAAAGGGTAAATTAAGAACATCATAAAGAAATGTCCTACTAAATCATTTACCCAGCGAAGGTTTGCAAATGAACGATGAGCGCAATCATGGCCAATAACAAAAAAACCTGTTAAAGCAGTTCCTGTAAAAATCCAAGCTATGGGTAGAAGAAACCAAGGGGAAATGGCTATAAAATAGTAGCCTAATGCAGCCATAGATGAACTGATAATTACAGTTGTCCATGCTTTGCGGCTATTTTTCTGAAAACATTCCTTGGGCAAACTTTTGATAATATGTTTTAGTTTGAGTTGGTCTTTCCCAAGGTCTGTGGAGACCGCTATTTCCTGACTTTTGATGATTGATGTAGTCATGAATACCTGAAAAACAACAGAAAGCAAGACAAGGTTACTAAAAAAAGTAACTTGCTGCAAAGTTTTGTAACATTAATTTCTGAGATTATAGCAACCTTAGAACAACTTAGGATAGATATTCAGCAATTAAAAATTTCAAATTAAAAATTGCTTTATTTACACACAAAAAGTCAATAGTTTCCAGCCAAAAAATGACTATAAAACTATTGACTTTGAGCATAAAATCTGCTTATGCCTTTCTCTCTGCCAGCTTTACGTTTGTCGCTAGACCTAGTAATTGTAATAACTGAATAGTCATCCAAGTCATATCAATTTCCCACCATTCCAAACCATGACGAGCAGAGTATTGAAAAGCATGGTGGTTATTGTGCCAACCTTCACCAAAAACTAGGATAGCAACCCACCAACAATTTGTTGATTTGTCACCAGCATCATAAGTGCGATAACCGAACTTATGAGTAGCACTATTTACCAACCAAGTACAGTGATAAACCCAAATAATTCTTACGAAAATTCCCCAAACTACTGTTGGCCAGCCACCGAAGTAATACAGGACTAAGCCCAAGGCAATTTGTAAGAAAATGAAATTTTTCTGTAAAAACTGATAAACTGGGTCATCAATAATGTCTTTAGTGAAGCGAGGAACTTGACTGTGAGCGGGAGCAAAATGAATCATCCAACCCATGTGACTCCACCAGAAACCTTGATTTGAATCATGGGGATCGGATTCAGTATCAGAGTGTAAATGGTGTATTCGATGTGTACCTACCCATTCAATTGGACCACCTACACAAGATAGTGTCCCCAGAATCACCAAGACATACTCTAACCATTTTGGTGTTTGAAAACTCCGGTGAGTAACAAGACGGTGATATCCCAAAGTAATACCTAAACCTCCAGTCACCCAGTAGAGCAATAAAGCAACACCTATTGCTCTCCAGCTAAAATTGCTAGGAATCAAGGCAAATAGAGCGCCGACGTGCAATGAAACGAAAAATAGGGTATTAACCCAGTTAATGGGAGGTTTAGAAGTAGCAATTGTCATGCAGTAACCTGAATAGAAATTGTGCAGCTTAGTCTGCGCGATCCGAAAATCCGCATATCTATTTTATGTTTTTGAATGAGGAAACGATGAACAGCTTTGAACATCTGCGGGAAGCAGAACAGGCACTATTAGAAATTTTTTCTGGTATTGACGCTCAGGTCAAGCATAATCTTAAACAAGTATTAGATGCCTTTCGTCATCATCGAGTAGGCGCACACCATTTTGCAGGAGTTAGTGGCTATGGACACGATGATTTAGGACGAGAAACTTTAGATAAAGTTTTTGCCCAGGTAATGGGTGCTGAAGCTGCTGTGGTGCGAGTGCAGTTTGTTTCGGGAACTAATGCGATCGCCTGTGCATTGTATGGTGTACTTCGTCCTGGGAATGAAATGTTAGCAGTAGTCGGTTCTCCCTACGATAC
>JANMGZ010000447.1:0-2113 GCA_031374905.1 Dolichospermum sp. OTE_70_metabat_362_sub | reverse complement strand
CTTATATCTTATTAATTATATCCGATAACTTATATCTTATAACTTATATCTTATAACTTATTTCTTATAACTTATTGTTCCTTCAACACGCCCAGCTCTTGGCTCATGCAGCTTTGCCGGACCTAACATTTGGAATGATCTATCAGCAGACATCCATGATCCCTTTCTTTCTCTTGATAGATTTAAGGTTATACTTAAGACCTAGCTTTTTAGAACTGCATGCTCTTAACCTGTTCATGATTTGACGGTTTAGGGATGGTATTCCCACATTGAGTTACTCAATTGAATTTCTTAATTTTTTTAATGTTTTATAACTTTTAAGTCTTATAGACTATCAGGCTGCAAAAGGAAACCGAATTGAATGAATTGAATTAGCGCCGACTTCCCCACCCAAGCTGTGTACAAAAAAAATTGAGTAGTCAAGAGTCAAATCTTTTAGTCAAGTTTCAATCGGTAGAGTTTGCATCAATCGGTTAAGCTATTTTTGCGAAATTTACTATTTTGTAAATGTGAAAATAGTTGCTGCAATGATCCGTGTTTCGAAGCACGCAAAGTTATAATTAAATGCTACTAAATGGAAAAGAATACCGCGTTACTTTGCGAATTTATAACCTAAAGAAATCTAAGAGCAATTAAAGAGCTGCGTTTACGATTTAGCGAAATCGGATAGGGCTAATTCGCTAAATTGTGCAAGTTCGCTCTTGGTCCATGGTTTTAAACATTGTGCTTTGGTTTCGTCCTAGGATCAGACGCATGCAATAACATTGTGTTGAAGGCTGACTATTTGTGTGCATACGTCCCAGACCCTGTAGAAGGCGTAACTCAGGCAGGGCTGGTTCGGTTCTAATAGATCAGCCACGACCAGGTGGACCCAAATACTATACTCGCTCTGTCTGGCGACAACGGCCTCGGCCGCTTTGGATCCAGCGTTATAGTGAAAGCAGCTAGAGATTATGCATTCTTCCTCTAGAAGCTTCTCTGACTGATTTGATATTTAACAGCACATCAGCACACAACGGGTGTTTAGGCCTAAAATTACAATAAAATATACTAGTTGCTCTGTTAACCTAATGTAAAAACATAAATTATAAGAAGCTTCTCCAGCGCCTATAAAAGAATCATTACGGATGAATGCTAAAGTTTTGTAATCAGAATTGTTAAATATAATTTTTGTTGGTTGCTTTTTTAATTTCCAGCTCGGGTAGTGGAAAATTATTCCCAACCCCGTCCACTCGTGCAGTCCTCGAGATGGAAAAACCTCCCATCCTCATTCCTTCCCTCGGCCGTAATGTCCGATAAGTGGAAAAACATCCCCCCGCTCTAAAAATTCTGCATTTTAAGGGAGGGGGCAATGTTTTAAAGACTAGCCCTTAATCAGGTATAGTAGCTGGCAAGGTTTGCCAAAGCGAGTCTTGCCTAGCGGGCAGTAAATAAACCAAAGAAACTACATTCTTAACCAAATCCTGCTGTGTAACAACATAGCGATTGGCTTTTCTGCCCAATGTGTATAGATTGGTGGGATGTGTGTGTGACTGTAGTTGTTCAAATCTGCACAAGACGGAACATCATTCATGCTGGTCTCGGTCACTGCTCACAGAATCTCACCGAAGACAGTAAGCATTTCTTACCACATGTTCTTGTTAATCCTTTCTTCTTTTTCGTGTTCTTGTTTCTTTTTTCATTTCTTGGAACACAATGTATTTATAATTTAATGAATATTTATATTCGTTTACTTAAGAAAGCATCTGTCATGCTGTAGAGTTTACAAATATTCATCAGAAATTGCTAACTAACCAAAACAAATTAGCTATAAGCCACATACATTGTTCTTTAACATACGAGCAATAAAGTTAGTCACCATCGCGAGAAGAGTGGCTTAGTCACGTCCTGTTATGTGTCTTTGGTCTTAAATTGTACACTATTTCAGTTACGGGTAAGAGTAAGCAATGCAATACATGGGTGGAATTGCTCAAGTTTGCTCTCAGGACTAAGCACAAATTTATATAACCCAAAGTCGTTCACCCAAGCACGTGAGTAGACCATAGGCTTCTAGTTGATAAATTGTACATAGGTGACCGACTTTTAACCTACAGTTCATTCTGGAATACAATGC
>JANMGZ010000422.1:0-5012 GCA_031374905.1 Dolichospermum sp. OTE_70_metabat_362_sub | reverse complement strand
GTTGATAATATTTTAAATGGAAAGCAGAAAATAACTCTAGAGTTAGCCCAAAAACTGGGAGAATTTTTTCATGTAGAAGCAAGTTTATTTCATGAATAGGATTTATATTTATATGAACAAATTCAGACGGCAAGGGTTTAGCAATGCTAAACCCTTATAGCTTTAACGCACGTCACACTACTATTTTACTCAAGTGAAGCTTTTCTTTGACTATACTCTTGTTCATTAATTAAACCACGCTCAAGGGCAATTTTCAAACTATACAATTTCTCAAAATTGTTGACTTTTTTATTTAATTTAACTTGAGCAATTTCAAACTCTTCCTCGTCAATAACTTCTAAAGATTTAAGTTCCTCTAACTTCTTCAATTCCGCTTCAACTTCTTTCTTTATCCTCAATAAATCCTCTGCTTTATCTTGTTCAGCTTGTTTAGCTTTTAATTCCTTGATTTGTGCTAAAAGCTCTAATTTTTCTCCATCTAATTTTTTAATCGGATTGAATAATTTTGCTACAGCTTCTTTACTGATTGATTCAGCTTTACGCAGATTATCTGCTACTAATTGACCTAGTAAAGTATATTGTTTTTCCAGCTTAATTTCAATTTCTTTGATTTGAGTTTCTAATTTATTAATTTCGCTTTGTCTCTGAAGATCAGCTGAGGTTTTAGTTGAAGCTTCAGATATTCCTTCGCTAAAAGATTGAGTAAAATTTTTAAAGAAGCTAGTCATGATTAGATTATCCTGATAATTGAATTGTGTTAATATGTACTAGAGAGATTCAAGAATTTTTTGTTTCTGAAGTTTAAATTCTTCTTCAGAAATTTCATTTGCTTCATATCTTTCCTTTAATTCTTTAAGTGATTTAACTGCTTTATCATCGGTTTTATAACTTAAAGAAGATGGAACTGAATTATCAAAATTAGAACTTGGTAATGATGTTGTTTTTCCTCCTAATCTCTGACGTGCAGACTTGACAGCAATTACTTGTTCTGCTGTAATCGCACTTATACCTAAAAGAGAGATAAAATTCGTAGAATTTTCTTCAGGGTTTGAAGATGAACCCATCTTAACTAAAACACTCAAAATAATGGTATAACCAAAAATTTTAAGTGGATTAATTGCTCTGTTTAAATAAATTAATCCAGCAGGAAAGAAGATAAAACTTAGCACTCCTGCTAAAACTTCATTTTTTTGAGCTAATTCATTGGTACGAGTTATATCTCTTGTACTGGGTACAAATGGATTCCAAACAGATAAATTTTCCTTGTTCATAAATAGATATTAACTCATGAAATATTAGGAGTTATCAGATAGTGAAATTATCAGATATTTCCAAAAGTGGAATTTGCATTATTGAGAAAATATGTTTATTTGTTTACTCAAAATTTGACATACTTTACTACCATGTCTCAATTATAACAAAAGATTAAATAATCAGTGATCTAAAAATATCTTATTTTATCTTTAATTTGATTAATGCAATTTAAAATAAAATGTCATAAAATGTATGATTTTATCTAAAAATTCTGATACAATAAATAACATTAGTTAGTAATCATATCTATTTCTTATGGATATCACCGAAGTTTTACAAATTGCTGATAATTTGGTATTTGCGGACACGGGAAAGCATTTAGATGATATTCAGGAAACGGTAATTAAGGGAGTATGGGAGGGTAAAACCTATGATAAAATTGCTGATAACTCTCATTGTAGTGAAAGTCATATTAGGAATATAGGCTATAAACTTTGGCGAACTTTTTTTAATCATTTGGAACAAGATATTCATAAAAGTAACTTTCGCTCTACTTTATCACGATTAAAGTTAACATCCTCACCTATAGTTATTCAGCAAAATAATAATATTAGGTTTAATTTTTGTCCATCATATCCTCAATTAAATAAACAAGAAAAACCAAATAATAATAATCAAAATCAACAATCATTTCAACATGATTTAAAATCATCTCCTCAAATTCTTCGTTTTTACGAAAGAGAAAAAGAACTAGAAACCCTAGATAATTGGATTTTAAATAAAAACACGCGTCTAGTCTCAGTGTTAGGATTAAATGGAATTGGTAAAACTACTTTAGTTAAAAAATTTATTGATTTAAACTCAAAACAATTTGAGGTAATTATCTGGAGAAGTTTAAAATTTCCCAAGTCTCTAGATTTGCTTGTTGATGATTTATTAAATATTGCTGAAAAAGAAAGCAAAGAAAGCACAGATGATAAATTAAGACAATTATTAGGTTTTCTAACTGAAAAAAGGTGTTTAATTATTATTGATGATCTGGAAAATATTTTTGCTAGTGGTCAATTTGCAGGAAGTTATCAAAATGAATATAAAAATTATCAAGACTTTTTGACAATGATAACACAAGTTGAACATCAAAGTAGTTTAATTTTAATCAGTCAAGAAAAATGTAGAGATATGGACTTTAGAGATGAAGAATTATCTCAGATTCAATATTTAGAATTATCCGGTTTACAGAATGTTGAAATTTTAAAAAGCCTGGGTTTGAGAAATGAAGATAGCTGGTTAAAATTGATTGATTTATATGAAGGTAATCCTGTTTATTTAAAAGATATTGCTGTTTTAATCAAAGATATATTTGATGGTTATGTTGATGATTTTTTGGCTGAGAATAACTTAGTTATTACCAAAAATATGCAAATTTATTTTAGTCAATTATTTAACAGATTATCATCTGTAGAACAGCAAATTATTTTAGAATTAAGTAAATTTAATCAACCTATATCAAGAGAAAATATAAAACAAAACTTAGACTTATCATCAATGCAATTGATTAATGGTTTGCAATCTTTAAAACAACGGTATTTACTGAAAATAATTGTCCAAGAAAAAGTTTTGTTTAATTTGTCTGCTGTATTCAAAGAGTATTTAAGAATGAAATAATCTGTAATGCTAAGTAAATTATCAATAAATAATCCTGTACATCCTTTAATCCTGGATATCCTGATTCAGACAAAGTAAAGTATCAATAAATAATCCTGTTAATCCTTTAATCCTGTTCGCGCAGCGTGGCGTTAGCCATGTATCCTGATTCAGACAAATTCCATGTTTTCTTCCATACTCAGCGAGCATTACCACCCTTCACGATTGGAAATCTTCTTTAATGTCAGCCGATTTTCCCTCAGAAACACATAAACTAACGATTGGGTTATTAGTAAACTGTAAAGGTTAAACCCTGACAACATACTCAAAATCAAGGACAAACAACGAATGACGAAATTTCTAGATACAGCTATTGAAGCAATTGTCGCCCGCGAAATCCTCGACTCACGGGGAAAACCCACAGTTGAAGCCGAAGTCCATTTGGCTAACGGCGCTATCGGACTAGCACAAGTTCCCAGCGGGGCTTCCACAGGCACATTTGAGGCTCATGAATTGCGTGATGGCGATAAAAGCCGTTATGGGGGCAAAGGCGTACTCAAGGCGGTGCAGAATGCCAATGAGGTACTAGCTCCCAAGTTACTAGGTTTGGATGCTCTCAACCAAGAAGCCTTAGACAGATTGATGATTTCCCTAGATGGTTCACCCAATAAAGCGAATTTGGGAGCAAATGCAATTTTGGGGATTTCCCTAGCTGCTGCAAAGGCTGGTGCAGTAGCTTTAGATATTCCCCTCTATCGCTATTTGGGTGGACCTTTGGCGAATTTATTGCCAGTCCCCTTAATGAATGTGATCAATGGTGGAGCGCACGCATCCAATAACGTAGACTTTCAAGAGTTTATGATTGTACCTATTGGCGCTCCTTCTTTCAAAGAAGCTTTGCGTTGGGGTGCAGAAGTATTTGCAACTCTCAGTAAAGTGTTAGATGATAAAGGCTGGCTGACAGGTGTAGGTGATGAAGGTGGTTTTGCACCTAATCTAGAATCTAACCAAGTGGCTTTAGAATTGCTGGTAGCGGCTATTAAACAAGCGGGTTACAAACCTGGTGAAGATGTAGCCTTAGCTTTAGATGTGGCTGCTAGTGAATTTTACAAAAATGGTCAGTATGTCTATGATGGTAAACCCCACTCACCAAATGAGTTTATTGATTATTTAGGTCAGTTGGTTGACCAATATCCCATTATTTCCATTGAAGATGGTTTACATGAGGGAGATTGGCAAAGTTGGCAATTATTGACCCAGAAAATCGGCTCAAAAGTACAATTGGTGGGTGATGATTTGTTTGTCACCAACGCCACCCGCTTACAAAAAGGGATTGAACAAAAAGCCGCTAATTCAATCTTGATTAAATTGAATCAAATCGGGTCATTAACTGAAACTTTGGAAACCATTGATTTAGCAACTCGCAACGGTTTCCGTTCAGTAATTAGCCATCGTTCCGGTGAAACTGAAGATACAACCATTGCTGATTTAGCAGTAGCTACTCGCGCCGGTCAAATTAAAACCGGTTCTCTATGTCGCAGTGAACGAGTAGCAAAATACAATCGCCTCCTCCGCATTGAGCATGAATTAGGCGATCGCGCCGTCTATGCTGGTACTGTTGGTTTAGGACCAAAGTAAGTAATTAACAATTGATAATTGATAATTGTCAATTGTCAATTGTCAATTGTCCATTGTTACGGATAAAACCCGACTTTAGGTAATCCCAAGGTTTCATCCCAATCTAACATCAGGTTCATACATTGAATTGCTTGTCCGGCTTGACCTTTTATCAGGTTGTCAATGGCTGACATGACGATAACACGCCCGGTACGGGGGTCAACTTCTATACCAATATAACAATTATTGCTGCCACACGCCCATTTTGTTTGGGGATAAGTGCCACTATTGCAGATTTTCACCCAAGGGGAATTACGATAAAAGGCGCTGTAGATGGTAATTAGGTCGTCACGGACTAAACCGGGATCACGCATATTGGCGTACACAGTGGCTAAAATCCCCCGCACCATGGGGATCAGGTGGGGCGTAAATTGGATTTTTAGTTCATGTCCTGCCAATTCGCTACAAATCTGCTCAATTTCTGGGGTGTGGCGGTG
>JANMGZ010000396.1:0-7513 GCA_031374905.1 Dolichospermum sp. OTE_70_metabat_362_sub | reverse complement strand
TTTAAATCAACCTCAGCAATTTCTGGAAATGTTGGGTTTCACTATGGGTTAACCCAACCTACATAGCAATATAAGAAACTTAGCAAAATTAAACTTAGCAACATATTTCTGCCCTGATTTATTAGATATTATGGAATTATTGATTTAAATCTAGGTACATAATTTATGTCATCAATTACCAATGTCACTGAAGCCACATTTAAGCAAGAAGTCTTAGAAAGTCAAACTCCGGTTTTAGTTGATTTTTGGGCCCCTTGGTGTGGTCCTTGTAAAATGCTAACTCCTGTAGTAGAAGAAGTAGCTGCGGAATACGAAGGACAGATAAAAGTGGTAAAACTGAATACTGATCAAAATCCCACCGTTGCTAGTCATTACGGAATTCGCAGTATTCCTACTTTGATGGTATTTAAAGGAGGACGACAAATCAAAACAGTTGTTGGTGCTGTTCCTAAAACTACATTATCTGCTACCTTAGACAAGTATGTTACTGCACAGCCATAGTTAAAAAGATGGGGAATTTCTGTAATAAATCTCCATACCAGGGCTTAAAACTCCGTATTTACCTCCTCTGCGTCTCTGCGTGAGAAAAAAATTAATCAATAACCAATAAACTGCGTACAAAAAAGCGTTACCCTAAGCGGATATGACAAAACAGAGGAGAATAACGTGAGTTCAAACACCCAAATCCAAGCATTAGACGTACCCAGTGCCATAGTACAACGTCGTTCTATCAAAACTTTCAAATCAGATCCCATCTCCCCAGAACTACTCAAGCAACTGGTAGAATTAACCGTAGCTGCACCCAGTAGTTTTAACACCCAATCTTGGAGAATCGTGTTAGTTCAAGACGAAACCCAAAAAGCTGCATTATGCGCTGCGTCTTGGAATCAACCGCAAATTATCCAAGCACCTGTTACCTTTGTTTTCGCTGCTGACGCTGCTGCGGGAGAAAAAGACTTAACACCCATTTTAGATCAAGGTGCAGCTACAGGCGCTTGGAATGAGAAAACAGTTAATTACTTTAGAAATGCAATTCCTCAATTTCAAGAAAACTTAGGAGAAAAGCGCCGGGAATACGCTATTAAAGATGCCATGATAGCTGCTACAAATTTAGTATTAGCAGCGGAAAGTCTGGGTTTATCCACCTGCTTTATGAATGGTTGGATTGAAGAACAGGTAAAAGCTGTGATTGGTGCTGAAAATGACCCAGATATAGGTATTGCTATTTTAGTGCCTGTAGGTTATGCGGCTGAACCCCGTTTAAATCCCGGTCGTTTACCATTATCGGTTAATGTGTCTGTGGATAGATTAGACAACCCCTATCAAGGTTAATTAGGGTTTGGGGATTTGGTGGGTTTGAATGCAGATATGGGTTTACAGTATTTTTTGTTTCGCGCGGAGGCGCTAAGGAGCAAAGGAGCAAAGGCGCAAAGTGTTGGAGGATAATAACGTAAGTTGCTAGTTAGGGAAATTGTCAGAATCAGGATGTCCAGGATTTAAGGATGTACAGGATGAGAAATGAAATTTTATCACGAATTACCAATTACCAATTACCAGCCTCAACCAGATAAATAGCAACTTGATTTACTTACTATAAAAATTATATATTTCGGTCTTTTAAATTACAAAGTGATAATTTGTAATTGTACATCAATAAACATAAAAATAGTTGGTTTTGATTTAAAAATATTGTAATAGAGCCAAGATCAAAATCTGTTGTTGGCTCTCTCGTTAATTCTAGAAGTTCTGCTTTTAGTTTTTTGGACAATTCATAAAAATTTACGTCTAGTAAGTTTAACCTCTAACAGTGATTTAGTTTAGCTACATCCATAATTACTGTTGTCTCTATGAGGAAATAATTTGCCGGCTATAGGTTGCAGCAACCTCACACTAGGTTTATCAAATAATTTTTTGGTATCAGTGAGTGAGTATCTAGCAATTATTTAAGTTTGGCTGGGAAGAGTAGTAAATCAGTCTAGGAGATAGTAATGCTGGATTTTTTCACTTCATTGAATGAGCATAATTTACCATATCCAGATCCCTTACATCCTATCGTGGTTCACTTTGTAATTGCGATGGTGCTATTTTCTGTTTTTTGTGATTTTGCTGGGTATTTAACTGGTAAAACCACTTTATTTGAGGTGAGTTGGTGGAATATGTGTATTGCTACAGTATCTATTTTTGTAGCAATTATTTTTGGTCAATTTGAGGCTGGTTTAGCTAAACCCTACGAACTGGCTAAATCAGTTTTAAATGTTCATACTCTTATCGGTTGGTCTCTTTCAGGAATTATTGCTGCTATTACTGCTTGGCGTTATGTTTTGCGGAGTCGTAACCCGAAAAAACTCCCTTTTCATTACATTGCTGTGGCTGTTTTATTAACAGTTATTGTTGGATTTCAAGTATATCTTGGTGATGAACTTGTATGGGTATATGGCTTACACACCGTACCTGTTGTGGAAGCGGTAAAGGATGGAATCTTGCCATGAACTCAGAATTATTAGACCAAATTAGTCACCAAATGGGTGCAAATGGTTTACCTTATGCCATTCCTATTCATCCTAATTTAGTACATCTAACGTTAGGTTTATTTATCATTGCCATTGTTTTTGATCTTTTGGGTGTATTCTTCCCTCTAGAAAAATGGATGTTCAATTTTTTAGGAATTAAAGTCGAACGTTCTCAATTATTTGATGTTGGTTGGTACAACATTTTTGCTGCATCTGTGATTACATTTTTCACAGTTGGTGCAGGTTTTTATGAAATGTTATTGGCAGCCCCACCAGCAGATATTAAAAGTCCTTGGGGAATGTTGGCAATGCCGACAATGATGTGGCATGGTGTGGGCGGTGTATTGCTATTAGCAATGATTGTCGGCATGACCTTTTGGCGAGGTTGGCAACGTTATGTTATTGGCAAATACGAAGAGCGAGAAGTCCAAATTTCCTATCTAGTTGTTGGTGTAATTATTATGTTACTGATGTATCTTCACGGCACATTAGGAGCGCACCTAGCAGCAGATTTCGGTGTTCACAATACAGCCGATAAATTACTAAGAGCCGGAAAAGACATCAATCAAATATTTGGTAATCAGTAATGGGTGATTGGTAATAAAACTGTTCCCTGACAACTAACAACTGACCACTGACCATTATGAAAATTCGGCAATTTCTCAACTTTTTGACCATAGCTACTGGGGCAGTTGCGGTAACTCTCACTAGTCTATGGATTGGTAAACAGGCTTATTCTTGGCTTCCACCCCAAGGGGCTGCTGAATCTCATCTGATTGATGATTTATTTAGCTTTTTGGTAACATTAGGATCTTTAATTTTCCTGGGAGTAACTGCTACTCTTTTCTATTCCATTTGTTTTCATCGTGCTGAAACTACAGATTTAGGTGATGGTCCTCATATTGAGGGTAACGTCACTTTAGAAGTGGTTTGGACAGCAATCCCGATTATGTTGGTGTTGTGGATTGCAGGTTATAGTTACCAAGTTTACGAGCAAATGGGTATCCAAGGACCTTCTCACCAGATCCACTTACATAACCCCATGAAGACGGAAACCGCCGAAGCAGTGGCAGATGAAGCTTCAGCCGCCGCAGTCAGTGAGGATGTAGAACATATTGATGTATCCGCTAAACAGTGGTCTTGGGTATTTCATTACCCCCAAAACAATGTTACCAGTACAGAATTGCATTTACCAAGCGATCGCCGTATTCGTCTAAATCTGCATTCGGAAGACGTACTTCACGGCTTTTTTATCCCCGCTTTCCGTCTTAAACAAGACATTATTCCTGGTAACGACCTCGACTTTGAATTTACCCCCATTCGCCCCGGTGCGTATGATTTGACCGACTCTCAGTATAGCGGTACATACTTTGCCACCATGCGAGCCAAGGTCATTGTCGAATCACCTAGTAACTATCAACAATGGTTAAGCAAAGCTGCGAGTCAAAAACCCAGCCCAGCCCCTAACCAAGCGGCTTCCGAATATGCCTTGAAAGTAGAAAACGGCATTGACAGCGGTTGGAAAACCGTTGAACCTGCTGCACCTCCATTAGTCAATTTCCCAGGTTAACTTCGTTATTTTCATTACCACTGACAACTAACAACTGACAAATGACTAATATTCCCATTCATGTTGCTGGTGAATCACATCACCACGAACCGCCCCAAACTTGGAAAACATACTTTAGCTTCAGTACAGACCATAAAGTTATCGGGATTCAATATCTTGTTACTTCCTTTATGTTCTTCCTCGTTGGCGGTATTTTCGCCATGATTTTGCGCGGAGAACTCATCACCCCCGAAGCTGATTTAATCGACCGCACAGTATACAACGGAATGTTCACCATGCACGGAACAGTGATGCTGTTTCTGTGGACATTTCCCTCTCTCGTTGGTATGGCTAACTACCTCGTTCCCCTGATGATTGGGGCGCGAGATATGGCATTCCCCCGCCTGAACGCTGTCGCCTTTTGGATGGTTCCTGTAGTGGGAATTCTCCTCATGGCCAGCTTCTTCGTTCCCGGTGGCCCGGCTCAATCTGGTTGGTGGGCATATCCCCCCGTAAGTACCCAAAACCCCACCGGAAACTTGATTACCGGTCAAGTTCTTTGGTTATTAGCGGTGGCTATTTCCGGTGTCTCTTCCATTATGGGTGCGGTGAATTTTGTCACCACCATTGTAAAAATGCGCGCCCCCGGTATGGGTTTCTTTAGAATGCCCCTCTTTGTTTGGGCAGTATTTAGCGCCCAAATTATTCAATTATTTGGACTCCCAGCTTTAACAGCAGGGGCGGTAATGTTACTATTTGACATTACATTTGGAACTGCCTTTTTTAATCCTACTAAAGGCGGAAGCCCGGTGATGTTCCAGCATTATTTCTGGTTCTATTCTCACCCCGCAGTTTATGTAATTATTTTGCCTATCTTCGGGATTTTCTCAGAAATCTTTCCCGTTTATTCTCGCAAACCTTTATTTGGTTACAAAGTCGTTGCTGTTTCTTCGATGTTAATAGCTGTAGTTAGCGGCATTGTTTGGGTACACCATATGTATGTGAGTGGTACTCCTGGCTGGCTACGGTTATTTTTCATGGTGACAACCATGTTTGTCTCTATTCCCACAGGGATTAAGGTATTTGCTTGGGTGGCAACTATTTGGGGCGGAAAAATTCGCTTAACTACACCCATGTTATTTGCCTTGGGTGCTTTGGTAATGTTTGTATTTGCTGGCATTACAGGGATTATGCTTTCTTCTGTTCCAGTGGATGTTCATGTTAACAATACCTATTTTGTAGTTGGACATTTCCATTATGTTCTCTATGGAACTGTGACCATGGGAATGTATGCAGCTATCTATCATTGGTTTCCCAAAATGACTGGGAAAATGTTCCACGAAGGTTGGGGACAAATCCATTTTTGGTTAGCATTTATCGGCACAAATTTGAATTTTTTACCCATGCACCCATTAGGTTTGCAAGGGATGGTACGTCGTGCTGCTTCTTATGCACCTGAATTAATTGGTTGGAATATTGTTGCTAGTTTGGGTTCTTTCCTATTAGGAATGTCTACTCTTCCTTTCATTTTCAATATGTTAATTTCTTGGATGGACGGAGAAAAAGCTCCGGCTAATCCTTGGAGAGCAATTGGTTTAGAATGGACTGTTTCTTCTCCTCCTCCTGTTGAAAACTTTGAAGAAATTCCGATTGTCACTTGCGAACCTTATGGTTATGGTAAGTCTGAATTAATTGCATCTTCTGAACATGAGTAATTTGTCAATTTCTAGATCCCCGACTTCTTTTTAATTTTGTTAATAAGTTAGAAATTTATAACAGAAGTCGGGGATCTTATTTCTCACTAATCTATTCAATTGGAAATTATGATGGATAGTTCTGTTTCTCCTGATGAATTAGATCATGTTAGTCATGAACATGGACATGATGAAGAAGGCAGTAAAATGTTTGGTTTTATTGTGTTTCTGTTATCGGAAAGTGTCATTTTCTTGAGTTTCTTTGCTGGCTATATTATCTACAAAACTTCTGCTGTTAATTGGTTGCCGGCTGGTGTTTCTGGTTTGGAAATTAAAGAACCTAGCATTAACACTGTAATTTTAGTTTCTAGTAGTTTTGTGATTTTCTTTGCCGAAAAAGCTCTGGAAAGACATGATTTAAAGACTTATCGTCTATTGTTGTTTTTAACAATAGCTATGGGTGGTTATTTCCTCTATGGCCAAGCTGTGGAATGGAGTCAACTGGAATTTGGCTTTACTTCTGGTACGTTTGGAGGAATGTTTTATCTATTAACTGGTTTTCACGGTTTGCACGTTTTTACGGGTATTCTGTTACAGTTAATTGTCTTGTTGCGTTCTTTCATTCCTGGTAATTTTGATAATGGCCATTTTGGGATAAATGCCACTTCTTTATTTTGGCACTTTGTTGATGTTATCTGGATTGTTTTGTTTCTACTTATCTACGTTTGGCAATAGATATTTTAGTAACGAACAATCAATAAATTATGTAAGGGTTTAGCATTGCTAAACCCTTATCCATGTATTTGTATAATTCTGCTAAAAGGATTTTTTGTTATTGCAAAAACTCCTTGATTAGCTATTTTAAAGTAAGTTTCTAAATTCTTCTCTATCTAATTGACAATCACGGAGTATTTGTGTCATTAATCCAGTTCCAATTGTTTCACCAGCATGGACTGGAACAACGGTTCTTCTTCCATCACTGTGTACAAGAATATGATGACTTCCTCTCACTCTGATTACTTCAAAACCTGCTTTGCCGAGTGCTGCTATAACTTCCTTTCCTGTTAAACTTGGTAATTTGCTCATACTTCAATTGCAATTCTTTGAACACCTACAAATTCCAGGTATTCTGTTTGATTTTCATCTACTTCTAAACAGAGTTCTATGGCTTCTCTAACCCGTTCCATCAGTTGATCTAAAGATTTTGCTTGTGTATGACAACCAGGGATACTAGGTACAGATGCGACGAAGTAACCATCAGCATCTCGTTCAATAATTACATTAAATTCTCTACTCATTTGGGTATGGGGATTTTGTTGATATAGTTTATTTTAAAGCATAATCCTATTTCACAAAATTATCTATTTGGAAAAATAGCGATAAATTTATTTTCGGTGTAAAACTCTTTCAAAAATTAATGTTTCACTATCGAAAATAATACCAAGACGATAATCACCTATGCGAATCCGATAAGCATTATCATATCCCTGAAGCTTTTTGATATTTGTGATTTCTGCAAAACTTGATATTTCGATTATTTCTTCAAAAGCAAATTTCTTAATAAGTAGGTGGGCGTTAAAAATTGTCGTTATGGCAAGGCAAGAGGCAAGAGGCAAAAGGCAAGAGTGAAGAGGTTTTGGGCGATTTTACTTTTCTTTACACAAATTGGTTTTATTGTGTTCACCTACTTAGACTCATAGTAGGGTGTACTTTTGAGTGCTTTCAAATCTTTAATAAAACTTGGTAGATACTGGGTATTC
>JANMGZ010000371.1:0-3656 GCA_031374905.1 Dolichospermum sp. OTE_70_metabat_362_sub | reverse complement strand
TGTAGATATGAGGCTAAATAATGGATATGGAGATATAACAACCAAAAATGCTTTAATTGCAAATCCAGTTACTGAGCGTTTAACTGCTACCCTAAAAAGTAACGGTACAGATTATTGGTTAGTAGCGCAAGAGTTAGGATCAAATTCCTTTTTAAGCTTTTCCATATCGGCCACAGGAATAGACTTTAATCCTGTAATTTCTAACACTGGAGTAGCTAACCTAAGTGTTCAAGATGTTATTGGATGCATGAAAATATCACCAAATGGTACTAAACTATGTTATGCAAGCGAACTTGGACATCAAAAATGCCAATTATTTGATTTTGATAATAACACAGGCATTGTATCCAATGGGTTTATAATATCAGATACCGCTGCCTATGGTGTTGAGTTTTCTGCAGATAATTCCAAATTGTATTTATGTAGATATGGGAAATTTAGATTAACACAATATGATTTAAGTTCAAATAATCCAACCCAAATCAAAAATTCTCAAGTTTTATTAAACGCCAATAATTTAGAATCAGGAGGATCTTTGCAACGGGCATCGAATAATAATATCTATATAGCAAGATCAGGAAAACAATTTTTAGATGAAATTAAAAACCCAAACTTATTAGGAATCAATTGCAATTACACTAACAACGCTATTAACTTAAATGGTAAAACAAGTTCTGCTGGTTTGCCAAATCATGTCTCACAATTTAATGGTATATTTTGCGGAAACTTAAAGGCTACTTATGTACACTCCACCCTTTGTGCCAGCAATGATGTAAAAATAACAGTTAGTGCCACTTTTGGTACGGCACCCTATCGCTATTCTATTGATGGAGTAAATTTTCAAAATAGCAATATTTTTAACAACTTACCAAACGCTGATTATTCAATTACTGTACGAGATGCAACTTTACTCGAAAGGGTAATAAATTTATCCATACCACCAAACAATTCCATCTCATTAAAGATTCAAACAATTAAGAACCCAGACTGTGGAAGAAATAATGGAAAAATAATATTAAAAGGCATTAATGGTGTTAAACCTTATTCTTTTTCAAATGGAGGATTGAATTTTCAGAGCGATAGTGTTTTTGCCAACTTATCGGATGTAGTATCAAACTTTATCATAAGGGATGCAAATGGTTGTACTGATACTAAAACATTACAACTTTCAAGCATAAACTTACTTAAAGTGAGTGCTGGTAGGGACACAGGTGTTTTTATTAACCAAAATATTAAATTATTTGCAAAAGATTTATTCAACAGTAATTTTATTAAATACAAGTGGGAACCAAGTTATGGATTAGATAATACAACTTCTCCAAATCCAATAGCCACTATTGATAAAAATATTGATTATTTTTTAACGGCTACCAATCAATTTGGCTGTAGCGCATATGATACAATACATGTTGATGTCTACAAAGAAATTGGCATATTTGTTCCCACTGCTTTTTCTCCAAATAATGATTATTTGAATGATATATTAAAAGTTATTCCTCGTGGAATGAAACAATTGAAATATTTTAAAATATTTAATAGATATGGACAACAAGTGTTTTTTTCAAATAATTTTGCAAATGGTTGGGATGGCAAGATTAATGGCATAAAACAACAAACTGGTAGCTATATTTGGATAGCCGAAGCAGAGGATATTAAAGGAAATGTTATTATGAGAAAAGGAGCATTTTCTCTACTTCGCTAGTAAAAAATTTGGAATTGGTTTTGCCTATTTACACGCTATTAAAAGAGGCATCTATTACACAAATAAGTTGTCAATTTAGGTAATTCACAGTTATAAAGGGAATTACTAATTGCTCAACGTCTCAAACTGATTGCAAAAAATGTAAGGCTGTTAAATACTGAACACTGTCTCTAATTTAATCTCTTATCGCATTGAAAAATTACGCCAATATGAGATATACTAGTTGTCTAGTTCATTAAAATAAAAGAATAAACTTTATCCACAATATTTTATAAAAAAATTTAATAAAATCGTTCCCGACTTCATCAATAGGACACCCAAAATCACTCAAACAGCTTTAGAATCGCTTTTTGCTCTTCTGTTTTATCCAAAAGCATCAATTTGGTCTCTTTAGATTGGGGT
Organism: Dolichospermum sp. OTE_70_metabat_362_sub; assembly: GCA_031374905.1. Taxonomy (GTDB): domain Bacteria; phylum Cyanobacteriota; class Cyanobacteriia; order Cyanobacteriales; family Nostocaceae; genus Dolichospermum. Next base: position 1,552 of record JANMGZ010000371.1, on the reverse strand, counting down.
AATGTTATGGTTAAGCCATAAATTGTTTTTAAAATATCAATAGTTTTCTCGGCACTTAGGTTTGTTTCTTTCAATTTTAGTTGCCTTTCAAGTTCCTTGTAAAGTTTGCAAGCTACAAAAGCAATGCATATATGTGCTTCTATTCTTCTTTTCTTAAAATGATAAATGGGCCGTATTCTTAAATCTGTTTTTGTTATTCTAAAAGTTTTTTCAATTTGCCATAATTGTTTGTAATAGTCTAGAACAGTTTCTTTTTTTAGAGTGGTGTTTGTTAAATATCCTTTTAAGCCATCCCATTTTGCATCATCTTGACATTTATTTTCGTCTATTGCTATTTTTATTTCTCCTTCTAGTTTTAGATATTTATTATAGCCTTTATTGTTGATGTGTTGCTTGGTAAGTTTGCCCGATGCTAGTTGCTTTTTTAAACGTTCTAACCCCTTGTTTCTATTGTGTGCATCTTTTGCAGCCCTAGCAGTTGAATAACTTAAAATCATTCTTTGTGTGGTCTCTTTTTTTATTTCTATACTTTGCCCATCTTCTAATATGCATGCTAGTATTTGAGCTTGTAATTGCTGTGTTTCATTTTTAATTCTTGCGCCTATTATAAAGTCATATTGCTTATCTAATAGCTCGTTAATATTTTTATTAGACATTAACCCTGCATCTGCCACAACAATCAATTGTTGCACTTTATACTTTTCTTTAAAAGCTTCTATTACAGGTAACATAGTGTGTCCCTCAAAGGTATTGCCTTCAAATATTTCATAGTCTAATGGATAACCATTTTCGCTAACTAACAACCCAAGTAGTATCTGTGGTTGACTGTGTTTGCCATCTTTACTAAAACCTGTTTTTCGTAAATCATCCTCATCTGGTGCTTCAAAATAAATTGTAGTTACATCATAAAAAACAACACTCAATTGATTGTTTAATAATTGTAAAGTGTGATTAAAACTTATGGCTTGTATTTGCTTTATTTGTGTGCTATGTAACTTATCTAAATAGCGATAAATGTCATTTGCTGTGAGCGTAATGCCTTTGTATTTTTGTAGATAATCTATGGTTTTTAATTTGCTTACTGGATATACTATTCTTGCAATAACTAAGTGTTTGAATAACTCATCTTCAATTCCACCAAAACCTATTTCAGCAAAAAGTTTTCCTAAAATAATTTCAGGACCCAATAATTGAACCTGTTGTATATTTTCATAAATAGATTGAAAATATTTTTGATCATCGCCCAATATAAAGTCTAGTGTAGTTTGACCGCCATAATGGAGAATATAATCTTGAGCTTGCTCCACTAATTTATCAATGACTGAATCATCAGATGAACTGCCAATAGTTTTTATCAGCTTATACTTACCACAGGTCTTATCTATGATTTGAATACTGATAACACCAGACTTATTCTTCTTTTTACGAAAAAACATAACATGAAAATACAAAAAACAATTTGGGGACACCTAAAACCAAACCAACTTTCCTTATTTAATAGGGCTTCTAGAGGACGGTAGCTGTTTTTTGGGCAAAAATGATGAAGTCAGGA
>JANMGZ010000345.1:0-3631 GCA_031374905.1 Dolichospermum sp. OTE_70_metabat_362_sub | reverse complement strand
CCAGATTTTACGTATAGTTGACTAATAGCCTCTTGAGCTTTCATTAATTCAGCAAAAGAGATAGGACGTTTAGTAAAAGGTTCTAATGTTTTAGCTAATTCTATTTGACTAAAAACAGTGCTACCAATAACTTCAAATTGTGTAACTGTAATTGTTCCTGGAATTTGTTCTAATGATGGTTGAAGAATTGAGGGAATTTGTCCTGGTGTTGGTAATATATCTTCTAAAGATGGTAATGGTTGAGTTTCGGGTAGAGGTTGGGGAGTTGGTAAGACTGTTGGATCTTTAGGTGTAACAGATTGTGTAATTACTTGCGCGTTGACTGGTAATAATAGATTGGGGAAAAAAATCACCAAGTCAATAGAAAAAAATAAACAGTTAAATATGATTTTTTGGGAATTTTGAAGTTGGTTTTTCACTTTTTTAACACACCGTGATTTTGCCATAATAAATAGTAACATACTGATCTCAAAACTCATCTTACTATCCTTTTTTAAGAATGAGGAATTTTTACTAAATTACAACCAATTACCTATGAGTACAAAAGCTGACCAAAAATAGGGATGTTTAAATTCATCTTGATTTAAAACCGCTAATTGAGCGCGACGCAGAGCTTCAGATTTTGTAATTTTACTATTAGCTAATTCCTGATAAAATTTAGTCATGAGTAAAGAGGTTGCTTGATCATCAACAGACCAAAGACTAGCAACTGTACTCCGCGCTCCAGCTTTGACTGCTATTCCTGCTAAACCTAAAATAGCTTTTTTGTCTCCAGTTGCAGTTTGACAAGCACTTAAAACTAATAATTCAATTGGACGAATTTGCTTTTTATCAGAACGTAGTATATTTGTCAGTTGATCAATATTTAATTGACTATCCCAAGTTAAAATAAAAGTATCTTCTGCTTTAGAACTAAATTGACCATGAGTTGCTAAATGAACTATTTGAGCCGGATATTGTTTAATATTTTTTTCTAAACTTGAATTTGTAAAAGACTCATTTTTTAATAAGATTCCACTAGGAAATTTAGCTTTAATTTGGGCTAATTCTAATAGTACATTAGGAAGAGCATCAAATTTTTCACGAGATTCACTTATTCCTCCGGCAAATAATTGTACTTGTTCTCGTAATAAAGGTTTAATATCTACAAGTTGCAAGCTAGGAGCAAGAGCAATGCTATATTTTTCAATTAAATATTGTTTACCATCATAAAGAGTAGCTAAGGGAATATTTCTGAATACTCCATCTGAAATAAAGACTAAATTTTTAATCTTGCTATATTCTAATTTTGTAGCTAATTCTTTGTTAATTAACCAAGAATAAATTTGTTGAGATAATCTTAATCTCTTTTTGTTTGTACCTCTGGCATTAGTTAGTTCACGTTTTAATTCCTTAATACTGCTCTCTACATCTACTTGAGATATAGGTTGTGAATAGTGTTGTAGAGGTTGATTAGGTAACGCTACAATTAATTCTAGTCTATCTTTGAAAATCAAACTATAGAAAACAGCAGTGCTAGGATCATTAAGTTCATCTATTTCTACAGATTTACTATTCAAACAAGCATTACGGAAGAAATTATCTAATTCAGCTAATTGTAAATCTTCAATTACTTGTCTAGCTTCTTTGAGTTCTGCTTGACTTGAGTTTTCATGTAATAATAATCCTGCTAATTCTCGATAAACAGGTTCAACATCTTCTCGGAAAGAAAATTGTAAATCTGAACTAATAGCCACTAAATCAGTTCTGATATTCTTTAAAGTTTTCACAGTTTGTTGATAGGCAGATATAGCATCTTTTTGGTTTCCTTGTGCTGCTAATATTCTTCCTAGTTGCCATTGCCATTTATAACTAATATCTGGTGCTTTAATTGTTTGAGCAATCAAAACTGCTTTTTCTGTTAATTTTTGCGCTTCTGAATAGCGTTGATTTTTTTCATAGACATTACCTAGCACTCCTAACGTATAACTTTCAGCACGATTATCTGCTAATTTTTGCGCTAAATTTAATGCTGTTGCTAATTCTTTAACAATTAAATTTTGATAAGTTTTCGCTATTTCTTGATTTTTGATAATAGTTTTAGCGAAGGTAATCCGAGCATAAACCGCACTGCGACTAGCAGGTAATTTAGTCAAAGTATCTTGGATTTTGGGAATTAATATTTGAACTTCTGATATTTTTTGATCAGACAATAACAAATCAACTTGATTCAAATAGGCTTGAATAAGTAAATCAGAAGAGGGTGACTTTTGTACAGCTTGTTGATAATAATTAATAGCTCGTTCAGAGTTTAATTTTAATCTCTGAGTTTTACCTAAACTGATGAAAATTTCCGTGATAATAGGAGAATTAGATGATAATTTTTCAGCAATAGTCAAACTTTGATTTAATACTTGTGTAGATTCATCTAATTTTCTCACTCCTCGTAAAACATCACCTAAAGTTAAAAAGGCTTTAGCTTTGAGTAAAGTATCTGGTTGTTTATCTAAAATTGCTTGAGTTGCAGTCAAATTTTTAATAGCTTGATTATATAAACCTAACCCTTGTAATGATTGAGATTCGTTAATTTTAGTTCTAATTAATCCTATAGTGTCTCCTGATTGATCATAAATATTAATTATCTGTTTCCAAGTATCTAAAGAAGCTTGAGAATCACCAATAGATAATTGAATTTGTCCTTGCACTTCCAGAGTTTTGGCCAATAGTTCTTGACGCTGTTTATTATCCACTATTTTGGATAAATATTTGAGGCTTTCGGCTACAGCTTGTTTAGCTTCTTGAGGATTCCCCATTTTTTGATAAACTAAACCTAAATTTCGCCAAGTTATGATTTGTCCAGTTAAATTATCTTGTTTTCGATAGTTATTAATAGCATCTTTCAAAATAGTAATAGCTGGTTGAAATTGGCCATTATCGTATAACTTTTGAGCTTGATTTTCCCAAAACAGAGAATTTTCAGAATTTAGAGAAATATTACTAACATTAGCTAGAACAGAAGAAGAACTGAAAACACAGCTTAATGATAATAAACTTAAAACTAATAAATTGCGATTGAACATCATTATATCTTTCTTCCTTTGTGGCTACCCTTCGGGATCTCTAAGAGAGATTGCGTGAGATAATTTTGATTATTTACAATCAGGTAGATTGTTTTTATCAATTTGTAAAGTCAAATTTTGAGTATCAGCAGTGAGAATCACGTTACCATTTGGCGTAATCATCCAACCTTGTGCTTGTTGAATTTGTGGATGATGATTTGTATTTTTTTGAGTAACTTTAACTGGAGATGAATTTGCTTTTATAACTACATCTGAATTATTTTCCCACTCGACAAAAGCAGGCGAATTGCTAATTAACTCATGGGTATCAGCAGGTAAACCTCCTTTACCAGTAATAATGAAAGAACTACCCCCAGCAATTTTATCATCTTTAACAGCACAAACATCTTTATTGAGACTTTCTACATCTACTAAACTTGTCGGTAAATTAGTTAAACCAGATGTAGGATCTACTCCATGAGTTGTAATTTCGACATTGCCACTCACACCAAGTTTAGTAGATGCGGTAATATCACTTAATTCAGTTTCTTCGGGACGATATTGTAAACCAAATATTTGATTAGTGGAGATAT
>JANMGZ010000343.1:0-11081 GCA_031374905.1 Dolichospermum sp. OTE_70_metabat_362_sub | reverse complement strand
GGTTAAAGTATAATAAAAAATATTTAAGATTTGAGTTTTTCCAATGCCATTTTCACCAATGAGAATTTTAATATTGTCATTGAAGGGAATAATTACATTTTCCTCTGTTCCAAAAAGACCATATACTGAAAAAGATTTTATATTACTTGTGTTCATTTTATTTTCCATATTAGTACACACAACTACATATTATGTCAAATGTTTAAAACTAGCTATGTTCAAAATGTCATTAGCTAAACTATTTTAATTTCAGCATCCCTCATTTTTTGTAGTAATTCAAAAAACGAACTATGGAAAATAAAAAATCCATAATTCGTTTAAGAAGAGAGTCGGTAGTAAGCCGGGTTCTGTTCTCTTGCGAGGGCAGTTATCTATCTGGGATGCTTGTTACCAAACACCTCTAGCGGCTCTTTTCAAGCGGAACTGGTAAAAGACCAACCGTAGTTCCTTCGGCCTTGCTCCCAACCGGGGTTTACCGAGCCAACGCCTCTCGACGCTGCTGGTGCGCTCTTACCGCACCTTTGCACCCTTACCAACCAATAAATTGACTGGCGGTATCTTTCTGTGGCACTATCCTCACGATCGCTCGCACTGGACGTTATCCAGCAAGTCTGGTCTTTCGGAAGCCCGGACTTTCCTCAAATCAGTTTTAATGACTAATCTGCAACTGCCTACGCCTACTCTCTTCTTTTCTTATTTTACATTTGATTGTATGAAAATCGCCAGATTCAGATCCCCGACTTCTTCAAGAAAGCGGGGATATCGTAGATCACTTTTTCTTATTCCACGGTAACGCATAAGTCCATGGGAGTTTTTTAATAGTAAAAGGACAATTAATAATTGAAACTGGAGGAACATTTATCCCCGGAGAAATGCCAACTCTCATTTCTGAAATTCGCAACACAATTTGTAATGAAAATTCCAACTCCTTTTTGCCATCTATAAAGTCTTTGTATAACTTCTTTTGCTTATCATTCTTTTTGATGGCAGCAATATTAATTAAAGGTGAAGCTGGTTTATATATTCCTAAGTCTTTATCTCTTTGAAAAACATCTTCTGCGGTGACATTTTCAGAAATTGTCTTCTTAGGAGCAATGATTGTCGGCACTTGAGGTATAGCTAAATCGCGGGTTAAATCAGGAGATTTGCGAATCACCCGCCGGGATTGTTGAGTATGTTCAACTACGAAAGAACTATTATCCCAATCAACATATATGGCAATACTATCTGATTTATTTTCAATACTCATTGATAACTCTTTCAAATCAGTTTCTACTTTATCTAAACCATAAGTACCTGTTTTGAAGGAAATACCTACAGTGTCTTGCAGATTTTGTTCTTTCAATTGATTGTCAACAGCACTTTTTTGAAAACCAAGTTCTACTATGTCATCTATAGATTCAATCATGCGATTGATTGTCCAATAGACAGTAAGTATATAAATCATCAAAATAATCAGATTTTGGTCGCCACTTTGCATTTTTATAACCCTGATTTTCTAACTATTGACAAATGGTAACATAATCTGAACTATGATTTATCTGATTTTTTTGATTAATGTGATGAGATTATTTTTGATGTTTATAGTTCATCATCTAAATCATAAGAATCATAGTTCAGACGTTTTATATTTTTTGTTTGTAAGTCTTTTGAAGTTCAAACTGGTTTCACCGAAATTGATTAACAACCCAATCTCAAGATTGTATGCTTCTAAATAGTTAATGGCTTGTGCTGTGCTAAATGAACATCTTCTAATTTAGTTGTTGCTTTTAATTCAACGGAAATAAGTCTTTCAACTAAAAAATCTACTCGTCTTATTCCTATTTGTTCTTTTTTGTAAAAAATAGGCATTTCAAATTCTCTTGCAAAGGAAATACCTGTGAACTGCATTTCAATGGCCAATGCTCTTTGATAAATCACTTCTTGAAAACCATTACCCAATATTTTATGCACAGTCATAGCACATCCAATTATTTTAGAGGTAAGTTCGGAGTATTTATACTTTTCATTGATCATTTTTTCTTCACCTTACTTTATTTGATTAAATGATTACTATAATTAAATCATACCAATCATAAAAATCATCCTAAATCATAGTTCAGACAATAATTTATTCGGTGCTAAGTGGGGTGACATATAGCTGTAGAAATACTGGACTTCACTTTTTACTATATACAATAGTATTAAATTTGTCATCACGGCTACGGTATAATCCAAATAATTAGCCTTGAGTAAGCCAATTCTCATACTTATTATTGTTTACCATTCACTTATATATGTCTAATTATAGATGATATTTCAATGTTTTGATTTTATGCTAAAGATGTCATGAAAAGTTCAATATCTTGTTCTAAAATATCTTCATCATTTATGTATTATTAATAAGCATTAAAACATCTATTTTTGTGAGGACAACCATTTTTTAATCTGACTGGATTTTCATCAATTTTATCTAAACAGGAAAGAAAAATATGTTGAATCTTATTTGGAGTGCTGTTGTTGTACTTTTTCTTCTCTGGTTGTTAGGATTCTCAATTAACATTGGTGGTAGCTTAATCCACCTACTTTTAGTTTTGGCACTAATTGGCATCGTCTACAACCTATTTATAGGACGACGTATTGTATAATCAAAGTTGTGGCTTGATTTGCTCTTTAGAAAAACATTGACTCACAAACAAGCCACGATATTTGGCTCAAAATTGTGATGTGTAAGTTCTGATGAAAGACAACTATCATAACATTAGGGCTAAACTTAGTCAAAGCCGCACTTTAGATTAGATAAATTTAATGGAAAATACATTGTTTGATAAAGTATTTCGAGACAATGAAGGCAACATTGTTATAGCCCAGATGCCCAATTTACCCCTCATTGTCTGGATTGTAGCTAGTTTATTAAAGATAGTTTTTACAACAGGTAAAATTCATCTAGGATTGGACTTAATAGCTTTTGGTTCTTTGTTTACATGGGCTTGGGAAGAATTATTTCAAGGCGTTAATTACTTTCGGAGAGCATTAGGTTTGCTTGTGCTTATTGGTTTGATGGTGTGGAAAATTCAATAAGTAGATAGGCATAAATTAACTCAAAATATAGAAGTTTAAGTGAATAATTATAGCGATTCCCAAAGCGGTAAACATCTAGTGAAAATGAAATTTGGATGCACAGCAATTTACTATTCAATTAACTAGCGTGTTCCCAGTCGCTGAGTGATTCAGACTGTTGATTTTTAGCTTTAGTTTTACGAACTGGTACTTTAGGAGTACCAATATCAACAGGAGGAAACGACTGTTTCTTTTTAGGAGACTTGGTTTTTTGTGTATTCTTCATGACCATTTTTACGTTTTTAAAAGTTTTAACCCTATTTACATTATCGAATTTGATTTATCAAATCCCGGACAAAAGATTGAGTTTGTTATTAAAAATTTATCAATCTCTAACATTCTCTTATTTTGTGGGATTGGCTACAGAAAAACCTGGTTTTTTCGGTTGGATATTTCCTAACTCTACTTGAAAGTTTATTTGGTCGTATAGCTTACCAATTCTAGCTTCTAGCTGCCATTTACCAGGGCGTAAATGCCAAAATATTGCATTACTTGATTCTTTAGATAAATGCTGACCATTTAGCCACCAGTCTACAGACTGATTTAATGTTCCACTAGCTTTAAATTCTAGTTTTTGCTGTCTATCTTCAGATGGATACAGCAGAAATAAATCCCCATTACGAGGAGATATAATTCGGAAATTATCAGGATTAAAATGCAATTGTGGCTGTTTTGCTAACCATTGATCATACACAGGTGATAAATGGAAATCCGTAGATTTTTCATAAGCAATTTTATCTTTTACAGAGAAATATTCCTGCACTACTGAAGTACAGCTAGGTGTGGGTTTTAAACCTGTGGTAGCGCAGATTGGCAATTTTATCATGTCTGCTGGAGGTGGAAAATCAGCAGGAGACTGATGTTCATGCAGATGTAACATGATTCTATTCCACAAAGGTGCAGCCCCTGTGACACCAGAAACCTGACGCATGGGTTCACCGTTGAAATTACCTACCCAAGTCGCTACAGTATAATCCCTGCTAAAGCCTACAGTCCAGGTATCACGATAATTTGAAGAAGTTCCAGTTTTGACAGCGACGGAAAAGGGCAAATTTAACACTGAGTCTACACCAAAAGCCGTGGATCTGGCATAGCGATCGCTTAACATATCAATAATTAGTTGCCAATTATGGGAAACTAAAGATTGAGAATTGGAACTTGGAGAACTATTTAATGTAGTTACTAATGGTGTGATTTTCCCCATGTTAGCCATAGTTAAATAAGCCCTAGCCAGTTCCCACAAATTTACCTCACCACTTCCCAAAGTTAAACCCAAACCGTAATATTCAGCATCTTGATTTAGATGTGCAAAACCCAACTCATGCAAGCGATTTAAGAAAGTTTCGACACCCACTTTTTCTAATACTTTTACCGCAGGTACATTTAAAGAATTTGCCAAAGCAACTCTAACTCTGACAGGACCCAGAAAGCTGTTAGTATAATCTGTAGGACTATATAATTTTGCTCCCGGAATTGCATAATGAGTTGGCACATCTGGCAAAATAGTATGAGGACTAATTACTCCTTTTTCTAAAGCTAATTCATAGACAAATGGCTTTAAAGTAGAACCTGGTTGACGCAAAGCTTGTACTCCGTCATTTCGTCCTAATTTAACTTCATTAAAATAATCAGGCGAACCGACATAACTTAAAACTTCCCCAGAGGAGTTGTCAATTATCACCGCTGCTGCATCATGGACATTATTAGCCTTTAAAGAAGAAATTACTTGTTGTATTTGTGCTTCTACAAATTGCTGTAAAGGGCGATTTATCGTCGTGCGAATAGGTGATGATTCTGGGTTAGCTGTATTGTTTTTTGTTGCTAACCAAAATAAAAAATGTGGTGCAGCAATAATTCCCTGTTGACGGGTTTTAAATATTATTTTCTCTTTATATATAGGTTGCGCTGAAGCGCCAGGAATATATTTTTCCTCTACCATTCTGTTTAAAACATATTTCTGTCTTTGCTGTAATCTTTCTCGATGTTGATAAGGATTAAAATAAGTGGGATTATTAGGAATTGCTGCTAAAATAGAAGCTTGAGCTAAGTTTAAATCACTAGCAGGAATAGAAAAGTAAATTCTCGCCGCAGCTTCCACACCATAAATATTTCCCCCCATAGGTAAACGATTAATATAAGCAGTCAGAATTTCATCTTTACTCATTCCCGCAGCTAATCGCCAAGATAACCAAACCTCTTTTAATTTTGTAATCATTGTTCGCGGTGAATTATCCAACATTCTCGCTAATTGCATGGTAATTGTGGAAGCACCGGAAACAATTTTTTTATTTTCAATTGCTTCTTTAATAGCCCGAATAATTGCTTTTAAATCTAACGCCCCATGTTGATAAAAACTCCCATCTTCGGCGGCTAAAATTGCTTTAATAAATTGAGGTGAAACTTGATTTAATTTGACAACTGATGTATTTTCTTGATCACTGGTTAATACAGTTCCTAATGGTAAATTATTACGATCTGTAAACTCCATTGCTAATTGATGTTGGGCAATATCTATACTATGAATAGGTGCAAAATAAGGACATAATCTGATTAATAAACAGATTGAAATGCAAGAAAAAATAGTTTTCTTCAGTTTGTAGTTGCGGTTTAGCTGCAATTTATATGATTTTATCTCACGCAGAGACGCTAAGACGCGAAGAGTAAGAGTTTTGAGGATACGAGTTAGTAAATTCATCACAATATTAAGAATTGTATGGTTTTTGGGAAATTGTCAGGCTAGATTAGTTATCTATATACACAGTAGCTAATTGCTGCTGATATTTTTCGCATTTATTTAATATGAAGATCAGAAAAATTTTTAAGTTCCTGGTTATTATCACTTTCGTATTTGGAATGGTAAGTTGTAATTTGATTGGTATTAAACCAGGTAAGGAAAAATTACCAATTGTTGAGTCATTAATAACGCCGAAATTACCAGATTGGATAGAACAAATCAGTCCTTTAGGAGACGCAAAACCTACCAGCCAAATTCGTATCCGCTTTAAGGAGGCTTTAATTCCTGTTGAAAGTCTTGATAGTCCCCAACAGCAAAGTTTATTAACTAAATTTGCCATTTGGCCACCTTTACCTGGACAATTTCGCTTTTTAACTCCGCGTATGGTGGGTTTTCAAGCTGATAAATCTATCCCCAAAGCGACGCGAGTTAAGGTTACTCTCAAAGCGGGTTTAGCAGATTTAAAAAATCATCGTTTAAATCAAGATTTGGCTTGGACTTTTAATACTGAACCTCTTCAAATTACTAATTTACCAGGTGTTAACCCGATTGAAAAATCGGAAGTTGAACCAATTGATTTACAACCAAAGTTACAATTTACCTCAAATTTAGAATTAGATTTAGATTCTGTGCAAAAGCATTTACAGTTAATTCCTGAAGGTAAAAAGCAAGGTGTGGGTTTTAAGGTGGAATTAGCAAAGGAAGAAACACCAGAAAGTTTAGATCCTTTAGAAAAATTTGATCCTGCAACTAAAAATTGGATTTATAATCTGATTCCTGGGCAAAATCTGGAAAAAGCTACATCTTATCGTTTAACTTTTTCTCCTGGTATGCTTCCTGCTAATGGTAATTTACCCAGTCAGAAAGAATTTGTTAGTAAATTAGCAACTTATTCACCTTTAGGATTTGTGAAAATTAAACCTTATGGAGAACCAGATTCAGGGGGAACTTATGGCAGATTTATTAAAGGTAGTCCCCAACTTGAATTTAATAACATTTTATTAGCGGATTCCGTCAAGGAAAATATTAAAATTAAGCCAGCACCAAAAAATATTGATGGTGTGCTGCAAGTTTCTGGAGAAGATAAAATTGTCAGCATTAATCCTTATGCTTTAGAACCAGCTACTACTTATACAATTAATATTGAGAAAAATCTTAAAGATAAATTTGGACAAACTTTAGGTAAAACACTGACAATTAAATATGATACTGGTGATATAGCTGGAGATATTTCTGTACCATCAGATTTGAATATTTTTCCTACAGATAAAGACTTACAAATCAATATTGATACTATTAATTTACCAGAGTCAAAATATCAAGCAGCTTATCGTATTGTTAAACCTACAGATTTAGTTTATACAAATAGTGCTAATGATTTATTACCCCAACCTGCTAAATGGCAAGATTTCCAAATTAGGAATAAGCAAAATCAGTCAATCAATATCAATGTTCCCCTGAAAGAAAAGTTAGGTAATAGTCAAGGAATGTTAGCTTATGGAGTGCAAGCACGAACTCATAAATATCAAGAAGACGGTAAACAATTGTGGAAAGAACCAACAACTTATGGAATGGTTCAATTAACCAATTTAGGTGTCTTTTCTCAATGGTTTCCAGAATCGGGTTTAATTCGTATTCATCATCTTAGTGACGGTTCACCAGTTAAAGCAGCAAATATTGAAGTTTATAAATCAAAGTTAGCTGATAAATCTCGTCCTCAACCTGTACCTTGTGCAACTGGAAAAACTGATGAAAAGGGAATTTTGATCATTGACAATAATCAATTAACACAATGTTATCCTCAATTAAAATCTAGTCTACCACAATTATTAGTAATTGCCAGTGAAAATCAAGATTGGGCATTTAGTAGAAATGAAGAATATAGTGGTGCGTATGGCTATGGAATTGATGCTGGTTGGGAAGCTGATAAACCAGAATCACGAGGAATAATATTTTCTGATAGACAGTTATATCAACCTGGGGAAAAAGCGGCTTTTACTGCTTTTGCAGATTATTTAGAAAATGGTAAAATTCAAGAAGATAAAAATGCAGTCTATCAATTAAGTTTAGTTAATCCTAATGGACAAAATACAGATTTAGGAACAAAAACAACTAATGAATTTAGTACATTTTCTTTAGAGTTACCAATTTCCAAAAATCAGCCTTTAGGGTTTTATACTATCAAAGCTAAAGGTAAAAATGGACAAGAAATTTCTGGAGAGTTTCGAGTAGCAGAATTTAAACCCCCAAATTTTAAAGTTGATTTACAGCTAAATAAAAAATTTGCAGTAATTGATGACAAAATTGATTTGCAAGTAGGAAGTAATTATTTATTCGGTTCACCGGTGGAAGGAGGAGAAGCTAAATATTTTGTCACTCGTCAACAGGCTAATTTTATCCCTAAAGGTTGGGAAGAATTTAGTTTTGGGAGACAATGGTTTTGGCCAGAAGAAAGTCCAAATGTTCCTAATGATGTCTTACAAACTAACACTAAATTAGATCCGAATGGGAAAAGTAACCAAACTTTAACTGTAGCTAAAGATTTACCCTACCCCATGACTTATCGGGTAGACGTACAAATTAGTGATGTTTCTAATTTATCAGTTGCTAATTCCCAAACTTTTACTGCTTTACCCAGTAACCGACTGATTGGTTTGAAAAGTAATTTTGTGGCTGACGCTGGTAAAGATTTTCCTGTAGAATTTATTGTCACTGACGCTACCGGAAAAACATTAGAAAATCAACGAATACATCTGGAATTGCAACAGATGAAATATAGCAGCGTTACTAAAATTGTTGAAGGTAGTAAAACTCCACAAAATCAAGTTGAATATCAAACAGTTGCAAAAACAGATATTACATCTAGGAATACTCCCCAAACAGTTAATCTAAAACCTACGGTATCAGGTTCATATCGAATTCGGGCTAATTTTAGTGACAGTAGAGATGAGATTACAGCCACAGATTTACAAATTTGGGTAACAGGAGAAAATCAAGTATTTTGGGGTGGAGAAGAAAAAGATAAATTATCAGTTAAATTAAATAAAAAAGAATTTAAACTTGGGGAAACAGCCACAGCTTTAATTCAATCTCCCTACCCAGAAGCAGAATTATATTTTGCAGTCATTAAAGATAAACCTCTCTATCAACAAGTCATCAAAATTAAAGGAGGTGCGCCTCAAATTCAGTTTACAGTTACGCCAGAAATGTTACCTAATGCAGCAGTAGAAGCGGTGTTAGTTAGACAAGGTAAACCACTAAATCAAGTAGAACCAGGAAGTTTAGAAAATTTAGCCAGAATTGGTTTTGCAGCTTTTAAAGTTAACTTAGCCGATAAATATTTAAAGGTACAAATTAACCCAGTTGAAAAATCTTTAGAACCAGGAAAAGAAGCAAATGTAGAACTGGAATTAAAAGATGATCAAGGAAACCCCACCAAAGGACAATTTACTATCATGGTGGTGAATGAAGCAGTGTTACAACTAACTGGTTATCGCCCGCCAAATTTGATAGATACTGTTTATGCAGAACAACCAATTTCTACCCGATTTAGTGATAATCGTCGTGATGTTAAATTAGCCCCGTTACCAACAGGTTTACCCAAAGGTTGGGGGTATGGTGGTGGCTTATCAAATGCTTTAGCAAATACTCGCATTCGTGAAGATTTTCAAGCTTTAGCTTATTATAATGGTTCGGTAATTAGTGATAAAAATGGTAAAGCGAAAATCACCTTTAAATTACCCGATAATTTAACAACTTGGCGGATAATGGTGGTAGCTACAGATGGAAATTTGCGGTTTGGGAATGGTGACGCGACATTTATCACGACAAAGCCATTAATAACTAATGCTATTTTGCCACAATTTGCCCGCACAGGCGATCGCATCTTGGCAGGTTTATCCGTCACCAATACCACCACAAACACCGGAAATCTAACTATTAAAGGTGAACTTAGCGGTTCTCTCAACTTCGCCGAAAATAGCCCCAAAACCACCACATTACAACCAAAAGCCGAGTCAGCAACTCAAGCTTATCGTTTCCCAATGGTAGCGGGTAATGTGGGCGAAGGTAAACTTACATTTACCACACAATTAAATAATATCGCTGATGCTTTTACTGTCCCTTTGGAAATTAAACCTTTAGAAATTACAGAACAAGTTGTCGAAACTGGTGTTAGTGAAAAACAGGTAAAAATTCCCGTGAATATTGATAAAAATACTTTCCGCGAAGCCGGAGGTTTAGATATTCAATTAGCCAGTACCTTAATTCCCGCAATTAAAGCCCCCGCAAAACAAGTTTTAGAAAATAATGATTTACCATTTGCAGAACCAGCCGCAAGTCAATTATTAATTGCTGCAAATCTGCAAACTCTTACCCAAAAATATAATCAAACATTTACAGAATTTAATCCTCAAGCACAAGCAAAATTAGCAATTGCACAATTACAAACTCTGCAAATAGCAGATGGTGGTTTTGCAGCATTTCCCGGACAAGAAAAATCCGATCCTTGGGTTTCTAGTTATGCTGGAGAATCTTTAGTTAAAGCTAATCAAATCTTTTCTGATTTAGTTGATAGTAAAATTATTTCTAGTCTGAAAACTTATTTACAAAATGTTCTTGCTAACCCTGGACAATATGATTTTTGTAAACAGAAACTCTGTAAATCTCAACTACAGTTAAATTCTTTAATTGCCTTAGCACAATTAGGAGATAAACGCAATAGTTTTTTATCAGATATTTATCAACAACGCGATGATTTTGATCTAGTTACTCAAATCAAATTAGCCAGATATTTATATCAGTTTCCTGAATGGCAAAATGAAGCCCAAATTATGCGGTTAGAGTTCCAAAAAAACATCTATGAAACTGGACGTACCGCAGTTGTCAACTTACCAAAAAGTTGGAGTTGGATGAGTTCAAATACCACCACCCAAGCCCAGGCTTTACGGTTATTTATTGACCAAAAAACCAACCCAGAAATCATTGATAAATTACTGCAAAGTCTGCTGAATTTACGCAGAGATGGCACATGGGAATCTAGTTATAATAACGCCCAAGCCCTAACAGCATTGGTTGAATATAGCCAACTTCAACCCACACCACCTAATTTTATGACTACAGTAAAATTAGCTAATCAAAAATTAGGAGAAACCCAATTTAATGGCTATCAAAATCCTAGCTTGCAAATAAATGTCCCTATGAATCAATTACCTCAAGGTAATCGTGATTTATGGTTGCAAAAATCTGG